>CAYGUD010000092.1:0-6704 GCA_964352865.1 uncultured Hyphomonas sp. | reverse complement strand
GCATTTAACAGGCCACAACAAAACACTTCCGGGTGGTGGCATTTGATCCAGGAAGACGCATAAACAAGCAGCGCAAAACTCGCTGCATGACTTTCCGGGAAGCCATAGCTGGAAAACCCCTCCAGTTGTTTGAAACAGTTCTCGGCGAATTCTTTCTCATAACCGCGCTCCAGACAGCCCGCGAGAAACCGTTCCTTGAAATCCTCAACCGCCCCCTGACGGCGAAAGCCATTCAAGGCGCGGCGCAAGGCGTCGGCTTCTGTGGCACTAAAGCCAGCAGCAACAATTGCGATTTGCATCGCCTGCTCCTGAAACAGTGGCACGCCATAAGTGCGTTCCAGAACCTCACGGAGCGCGTCAGACGGATAGACGATTTCTTCCTCACCGCGGCGGCGGCGCAGATAGGGATGCACCATATTACCCTGGATCGGCCCCGGCCGAATAATCGCAACTTCAGCAATCAGATCCTGATAAGTGCGCGGCCGCATGCGCGGCAGGAAGTTCATCTGCGCGCGGGACTCAACCTGGAAGACGCCAATCGTATCGGCCTCACACAGCATGTCATACACGACTGGATCTTCCTGCGGCAGCGTTGCCAGTGTGTAGCGCTCGCCTTTCCACATATCGAGCAAGTCAAAGCACTTACGGATACAGGTCAGCATGCCGAGCGCAAGGACATCAATCTTCAGCATACCAAGCGCTTCGATATCATCCTTATCCCATTCGAGCACAGTACGGTCTGCCATCGCAGCATTCTCGATCGGGCAAAGTTCATCCAGGCGCCCCTTGGTGATGACGAAGCCACCAACATGCTGAGACAGATGGCGCGGAAAGCCGATAATCTGCTTGGCCAATTCCAGGGTCTGACGCAGACGATGGTCTCCTAAATCGAGACCAGCAGATTTCGCGCGCTCATCTCCAAGGTCAGACGAAGACACACCCCAGACCTGGCTCGACAAAGCTGAGACGACATCTACGGAAAGCCCCATCGCCTGCCCGACCTGCCGGATGGCGCTGCGCGAGCGGTAATGAATGACCGTTGAGCAGAGGCCTGCACGGTGGCGTCCATATTTTTCATAAATGTGTTGGATGACTTCTTCGCGCCGCTCATGCTCAAAATCGACATCAATGTCCGGTGGTTCATTGCGGGCTTCGGAAATGAACCGTTCGAACACCATAGTGATCATGTCTGGCGAGGCTTCGGTAATCCCCAGCGCGTAACAAACCACCGAATTCGCTGCAGACCCCCGCCCCTGACACAAAATGCCTTTCGAGCGGGCAAAGGTGACCACATCGTGCACGGTCAAGAAATAGCGGGCATAATCGAGCTCCCCGATCAGGTGCAACTCTTTCTCGACCATCGCGCGGACCTTGAGTGGCACCGCATCTGGATAGCGCCGCACCAGGCCCTCTTCCGTCAATTTGCGCAGTCGCTCATTCGGCACCAGGCCACCGGTGATCTCGTCCGGATATTCATAGCGCAACTCATCCAGCGAAAAAGGACAGGCTTCAGCAATGCGGGCTGTGTTAGCGACCGCGTTCGGATAGGCCTGGAACAGACGGCGCATCTCAAACTCGGACTTGATCCGTCTCTCTGCATTCGGCAAGGCCCGGCGGCCCAGCTTGTCGATTGTTGTCTTCTCACGAATGCAGGACAGAATATCGGCTAGGCGCAAGCGACCCGCAGCATGCATGATGACATTGCCAAGCGCGACTGTGTCCAGACCAAGTCGATCCGCCAGCGCCTGCGCTGTCGCGAAGCGGTCCGGATCAGAGCCATCATAGTCCGGCACCAGGCCGATAAAAACATGATCTTCAAACACCGCCTTAAGCGCGCGCAAGCTCTTGCCAAAATCAGGGCCGCTTAATCCAATCAGGATGCAATTGGCGCAATAGTCCAACACATCTTCAAGCTGAAGTTCACACTGGCCTTTCACGGTCCGGCGCTTGCCAAGGGTTAGCAAGCGCGAGAGTTGCCCGAAGGCTTTGCGGTCGCGCGGATAAGCGAGGATCTCCGTCCCATCCATCAACACCAGCCTTGTGCCAACCAGATAGCGCAGGCCCAGTTCCTTGGCCGCGCTATGCCCACGCACAATGCCTGCAAACGTGTTCTTGTCGGCAATAGCCAGACCGCCAAGACCGACCTTGCGTGCGCGGGTGATTAGCTCTTCTGCATGCGAGGCGCCGGTCAGAAAGGTGAAATTGCTGATGGCGAACAGTTCGACATAAGTCACGGGAACTCTCCCGCGACATACCACTCTTCTTGCGCCTCGCCAGGATAAGTCAGCAACCAGAGCCGCCGCCCTTCCACAGTCTGGATGATCCAGTAATCACGTGTGCGTAAATCCTCTTCCCGGTACCAACGCGGGGTGATCCGCTCCGGGCCTTTGGCGTTTTCTGTCAGGAAAGACATACGGCGCCACTTGAAGGCTCGCGGTGGTCGGCCCGGCGTTTCGACCTGGACAAATTCCGGCGGTATGAACAAGCGGATCGGCCGCGCGCGGGGCGTCGGTCGCCAGTTCGGCTGCGCGCCGGTTGCCTCAATCTGTTCAAACTCATGCTCCGGCAAATGATTGTCGCGCGGATTGAAGATCCGGACATGGTCGAAGCCAATGCGATTGCCGAGCGTCTCGAGCAGGATAAGGCGTTGATCCGAGCGTTTGGCATCCTCGCCGAATGTTGCCTGCTTCAGACGGATAGGTTCAATATGCTCCGCGACCAGGCGGAACCAGTCTGCGCCATACTCAATCTCAAGCCTGGACAGGGAATGTGAGAATTGCCGCAGCACCGCGTCCACATCCCAGCAAGGCCGGGCAAAGCCAATGCTGAGATGATGGTCGCCTGTATCGACACAGCGCACAGTCAGCTGAAAGCGCCGAGCACCGCGTTGGTCATTGCTCAGACGCCCGCAGACTTGCGTCGCCAGACGCTGCAGGACATTTTCAAGATCCTCCAGAAAGCCAATCGGCTCTGGCAGGGTCATCCGCGCGGCATAAGTCGGGTCCGCCGCTTTCGGGGTGACCGGGTCGGGCGCCAGACCACTGGCCATGCCGAGCTGCTGGGTCAGACGTAAGCCAAACCGGCGAGCAAGTTCAGCAGGTTTTTGTTTATGCAAATGGCCGATCAAAGTCAGGCCAGCCCGCGTGAGTTCGCCGATCATCTTGTCCGGTAAACTCAGGGCTGCAATCGGCAACGGCGCCAGCGCCTCCATGCTTTGCCCGGGTGGGGCGACAGAGACTTCGCCAGATCCGAACCGCGCTAGCGCCTGGGCCGCGCCTTTAGTATCGGCAATGCCGATCTGGGCCTGAAGCTGTAAGTCCTGCAATCGGGTCAGCGCTTCGCGCCCCATCTCAGCCTCGCCGCCAAACAGATGCGCGCACCCCGTAATGTCTAGCAAGAGCCCATCCGGCGGGTCGAGCGAAACCCGCGGCGAAAGCGCATCGGCCCAACGCCACAGCGCCCGTAATAGCAAGTCCTCGCGGACCGGATCGCTCGGCTCGGTTAGCAATTCCGGACAGATGGCGCGGGCATCGGCCAGGGCCTGCCCGGCTTTCACCCCTGCCGCCAGGGCCAGGTCGTTCACATGCGTCAGGCGCCAGGCATTGCGCTCTTCCGCGATCACAGAAAAGGCTCCGGTCAGGCGCGGATCGCCATGCCGGGCCAGTCGGTCAAGCGGGAGCTGTGGCAGCGATATGGAGAGTATCCTCGGCATTCTGCCCTCGTTGATAAGTCACGCGCCAGCGGCCCGTTTCGCCATTCTTGTCTTTCTCGCAATGCCAATCCCAGGTTGGGTCTTCTGCCGTCATGGGGGCGCATTTCCAGCGGGTCTGGGCTGCGGATGTGCTGACCCCGCCGCGTAGAATGAGGAGGCCAAGCCCCCCACCTTGCTCCGCCGCCAGTTGTAAACGCCGGCTCTCTTTCAGAGACAGCGTGTCCGGCATTTCCAGGATAACACAAAAGCCACCTTCGGCCCGCAATGCCTGATCTGCTGCCCAGAGCAGTTCGCCGCGTGAGACCCCCTCAACGATGATCAAACCATCAATGTTGAGATAGGCCTGGAGCCCGCTTGGGCAGAGGTTACCAATATCGCGGTAAAGCCCGATCCAGACCACATCGCAGGCCTGCCGCGCTGCCGCGGTGATGGCAAACATATCTGCTCCCGGGCCATAGGCTTCATGAATTCGCCCTTTGCGCAAAGCCATAGGCCCGCTCTCACGGGCGTTCTGCGCGCGCGAAAATGTGCCTGCCGATTGTAAGGCGTGAAGGTCAGCTCGTCCCATTTGTTCTATTTTTGTTCTTTTTTCGGAAGAGTCAAACCCTATCTATCATGAGCCATAATAAATGGGCACTGTCAGACTAAATTCGCTTGAGACCACCCTGCCCTGACATTAGCGTTGGCGGCATGTCGAAGAATCCATTCCGCTATTTCAACACGTCACCTGCAATCATTCGGTTGGCCGTGATGCTGTATGTTCGATTTCCACTTTCGTTGCGAAACGTCGAGCATCTTCTCCGCTGATCTAACGTCGCCTGTTGCTCGCTACGCGGAATGATACAGCTCGTTCAAAAGCTGCCCTGATGAACTGGACTGCGACGCAAGTTGCTCTACGTCTCCGCTTAGTTGCAGCTGGAGCGATTTATCAGCCAGACGATCATGATCCTGGGAGATCAACTCTCCCAAAGCGTTTCTTCACTTCGGCGCGGTGACCGAGCTGTTGATCGCATTCTCATGGTCGAAGTGCAGGAAGAGGCCACGTATGTGCGCCATCACAAGAAGAAGATCGCTTTTCTGTTTTCCGCAATGCGCCACTTCGCAGACCAGCTCCAGCGCGATGGCTGGCAAGTCGATTATGTGCAACTTGATGATCCTGAAAACACGGGCAGCTTCAGCGGAGAGATTGAAAGGGCCGTCCGTCGCCTTCGTCCCGATCGCCTTCTACTCACAGAACCTGGTGAATGGCGCGTTCTGGAAATGATGCGCACCTGGGCGGAAGCGCTCTCTTGTCCTGTCGAAATTCTAGAAGATGATCGCTTCATCGCCACGCATGCGGAATTTCAAGCGTGGGCTGACGGGCGCAAACAGCTCCGGATGGAGTATTTCTATCGGGAGATGCGCCGCAAGACTGGCCTCTTAATGAACGGCGATCAGCCCGAAGGCGGAAAGTGGAACTATGACGCTGAGAACCGCAAACCCGCCAAGGCCGATCTGTTTATGCCAACGCCGCTGGGGTTCGCCCCCGATGAAATCACGCGCGAAGTTCTCGCGCTCGTTCGGGACCGCTTTGCGGATCATTTTGGCGACCTTGACCCTTTCTGGTTCGGCGTCACTCGCACCCAGGCATTATCCGCTTTGGATCAGTTCATCGACAACGCGCTACACGCCTTTGGCGATTATCAGGATGCGATGTTGGAAGGCGAAAAGTTCCTCTATCACTCTCTGCTTTCGCTCTATATCAATGCCGGTTTGCTCGATCCGCTAGAGGTCTGTCAGCGCGTCGAGACCGCTTATCGCGACGGACGAGCCCCATTGAACGCTGCCGAAGGATTTATCCGACAGATCATCGGGTGGCGGGAATATGTGCGCGGCATCTATTGGCTCAAAATGCCAGACTATGTTGACCTGAATCATTTTGAAAACACGCGCGAATTGCCTGAATTCTATTGGACAGCGGACACGGATATGGCCTGCCTGCGCGCCGCAATTTCTCAAACCAAGGAAGACGCCTATGCCCATCACATCCAGCGTTTGATGGTGACAGGAAATTTTGCGCTCCTGGCCGGCGTGGACCCTAAACAAGTGCATGAATGGTATCTTGCCGTCTATGCAGATGCTTATGAGTGGGTTGAGTTGCCCAATACGCTTGGTATGAGCCAGTTTGCCGATGGCGGACTTCTTGGATCAAAGCCTTATGCTGCCAGTGGCAATTACATCCACAAGATGTCGGACCACTGCAAGACATGTCGATATGATGTAAAACTCAAGACCGGCCAAGATGCCTGCCCGTTCAATCCGCTCTATTGGGACTTCCTGCATCGCAATCGTGAGAAGCTCTCAGGCAATCCCCGCATGGGTCAGATGTATCGCATATGGGATCGAATGTCGGATGAAAAACGAGCGGACTACCTAAAAAGCGCGGCGAAAGTGCTCGACGCACTTTAGCTCTGTCGCGGGCGTTTCTCGCGGCGACAACGTTCAGAGAAATAAACAACCTCATCCCAGTTGCGCGCCTACTTCTTGCGCCACGTGAATGGACGCGCGCAAACAGGGCAAGTTTTGGAAGGAAGTTTCGATGGCGACATGCAATTTGAGTTAGGTTGTTTGGTGCAAAGGTCCATGTTGCTCGCACAACCGCCGCCCAATTATGTGGTTCAACGTAGGCAATTGAATATCAGAGCATGACAAATGAAGCCGTTCCTCACTGACCTCGCACAGTGAGTTTTCCACAGTTCTGGCGCTATTCCTCGCCGGGATACTGTCAGACTAAACCGGCTTGAGGCCGCCATGTCGACGAATCCATTTCGCTACTTCAACACATCACCAGAAATCATTCGTCTCGCGGTGATGATGTATGTTCGATTTCCGCTCTGATTGAGTGGCGGTCGCTTCTCGCTGCCTTGGTCAAAGATACGAAATTGGATGCTGGAGACGGGTTCGCATTAGACTGACAACACCGGCCGGAAAAATCCATTGATCGTGAGTCGGC
>CAYGUD010000091.1:1361-7987 GCA_964352865.1 uncultured Hyphomonas sp. | reverse complement strand
ATCCTGACAGCCCCCTTGCAGAGAATGGGTTCCTTGAGGCGGATGGTATTCGCCTGGCGTTCAAGGGTTGTACCGGCCAGGACGCGCCAAAATGCATTGCCGACGTACAAAACACAACTGATGAATTTATCCGTATTCGCGTGAACGGCGCATCCGGATCGATCGATGGCCAACAGGCTCAGGCATCTGCCAACGAGGTGGAAATGACAGGGGGCCGCGAGTCCACTATTCCGCCTGGTCTGACGACCAGTCTGGTTTATGAGTTTTCTAGCCCAGCGGAGCGTTTTGATTCACTGGACCTGTCTTACATCGTTGAGGCCAAGCGGGCTGCCCTGTCGCTCGAGAACGTTCCTGTACAGTGAAGGCGCCTCTGAACCGTCGATTGGATCAGGATAACGCTCACTCCGACTCAGCCCCAGAAATCCGGACTTGCGAGCTTAAGCAAGTGCAGCCGCGCGCGCAGCTATGACGCCGGAAAGGCTTTATGTTAGCCCTTGTTTAAAATTCGCGATCGGTTGACTGCGAACCCGCACACCTGTTGCTGCGAAGACAGCATTGGCCAAAGCTGGCGCGATAGGCGGCGTACCGGGTTCACCACCGCCGCCGACTTTGGCGCCGCTATTTATGATCTCGACGGAGATTTGCGGCGCTTCATCCATCCGCAGGATAGGATAGTCGTGAAAATTGGATTGCACGACAGCGCCGTTCTCGATCGTGATATTGCCATACAAAGCTGCGGTCAGACCATAGATGATCCCGCTTTCGATCTGGGCGGTGAAGCCATCGGGATTTATTGCATAGCCCGGGTCGGCGGCGCACCAGACATGGACGACACGCGGCTCAGGTCCAGTGACGTCGACTTCGACGACTTGCGCCACAACAGTGCCAAAGGAATCGACCAGGGCAATACCAAGCCCGCGGCCTTCGGCAACCTCGCGGCCCCAATCAGCCGCTTCCGCTGCGGCGTCCAGCACGGCCAGATAGCGCGGCGAATGTTCAAGCAATTTGCGGCGATAGGCATAGCCATCCATGCCCGCCTGGTCTGCGAGCTCATCAATAAAGCTCTCAATGAAAAAGCCATGCTGCGTGTGGTCAACCGAGCGCCAAGGCCCAAACCGCATATGATGATCGACCTGTGCATAATGGATCAGTTGATTGTCGATTTTGTATGGAATGTGCGAGGCTTCTGGCGGATCATGCTTCTGGGTATATAAGTTGTCCCAGGAGACCGGCATGCCGGCTTCATCAAGGCCTGCTTTGAACCGGCTGACCGATGCCGGACGATACCAGTCCTGCTGCGTGTCCTGCTCGCGCGACCAGATCATCTTTATCGGGTGATCAAACTCTCGTGCGATCTCAACGGCCATCAGCGGATAGTCCGGATTGGAACGGCGTCCAAAACCGCCGCCGAGCAGGACGTTGTGAATTTTTACATCGTGCTTTTTGACACCCATAGCACCAGCAATTTCATCGCGCACACCAAGTGGGTTTTGCAGACCGGACCAAAGGTCGACTTTGTCGTCACGCACCCATGCCGTAGCATTCAAAGGCTCCATGGCGGCATGTGCTAGGAATGGAACAGAATACTCTGCTTCATAGACCCGCGCAGCGCTGGCATTGGCTTTGCTGACATTGCCCAGCGTGACATCCTTTTTGCCTTTGTCACCTGCCTCATCAATGGCCGAATTCATCAGTGCAAACATGTCCGACTGATTGAGACGTTCGGCGCCGGTTTCAGACCAGGTTACAGCAAGTTGGCGTACAGCATTTTCAGCTTGCCAATAGCCATCCGCCACCACCGCGACAAAGCTGCCTTTATCAAGAATTTTGATGACGCCCGGCATATCGCGCGCATAGGTATCGTCGACATTCACGGTCTTGGCGCCAAGCACGGGCGGCCCCATAATCGCGGCGTGTTTCATACCTGGCAAATCAATATCGATGCCGAATTCAGCTGTCCCGTCAGTTTTAGCAGGAATGTCAAATCGTGGCAGCGACTTGCCCATCAACCTATACTGATCCGGGGTCTTCAATTTGGGCTGCGTCGGCGGCGCAAACTTGCCCGCTTGCACGGCAAATTCAGAGTAAGGCGCCGAGAGACCATGGGAGTCTGCGTACACATAGCTGTTGCGCGTGGTGATTTCGGCTTGCGACACACCCCACGCTTTCGATGCGGCTTTGACAATCATCTCACGCGCGGCGGCGCCTGCGATACGCATGCCGCCCATGCCCGTGAAGCGGACCGCTGTACTGCCGCCGGTGATTTGCAAACTCATAGACTGCGCAATCCGCAGAAACCCGCCATTCAGCGAGTCCTGGACAAAACCAGGCACTTTGGTGTCACCCATCACGAATTCTCGGCCGAGCGGATAATTGGCATAGGCCTCATGCGCAGGGGCCTGTTCAAACGTGACGCTTTCCCAATCGGCGTCCATTTCATCCGCAAGCATTTGCGCCATCGAGGTAAAGACGCCTTGGCCCATTTCACTATGCGGAACGATCGCGGTGATCGTGTTGTCCGGCGCCAGTTTGACCCAGACATTGACCAGTGTTTCGCCGTCTTCTGTCATCATCTCAGCGAGTTTCGGCGCCCGGTGGCCTTCACGAATACCAACGCCCACCATCAGCGCGCCGCCGCTTACAACGCCGGCTGCAACAAAGCCTCTACGTGTCCACTTTGCCATAATCTGGTCTCCTTCAGTGGCGCGCGATTATGCGCTAGCCGCCGTTTTGATGGCTTGACGAATGCGGCCATAGGCCCCGCAGCGGCAAATGTTTCCGCTCATTGCTGCGTCGATGTCCGCGTCTGTCGGAGCAGGCGTATCACGCAGCAGAGCGACCGCGGACATGATCTGTCCGGACTGGCAATAGCCGCATTGGGGAACTTGATGCTCGATCCAGGCGTCCTGCACCGCGTGTCGGGTTCCATCTTCTGCAGCCACGCCTTCAATGGTCGTCAGCGAAGCGCCTTCGGCGGCAGCCAGAGGTGTCGAACAGGACCGTATCGGTGCCCCATTGAGGTGAATGGTACAAGCCCCACATTGCGCGATGCCGCAGCCGAACTTTGTGCCGGTGAGTTTGAGTTGCTCGCGCAACACCCAGAGCAACGGCGTGCTTGGATCCATGTCAACGGCCCGCTCTTCTCCGTTCACTGTGAACCTGGTCTCAGGCATGGCCATCTCCTTAGCGCTGAATCATTTGTATATTGTTCAGTACACAAGAACGCGGTCCCCGCAAAGACAAAACCGCAAACACGGGTCAGACGCGCTATCATGCCAGGCATTGCAACCCCGTGGCAGCGCGATAAGACGAGCAGATGATGCAAGATATTTTGTTTTCGACCCGGATTGTATGCAATCAGCTGCCTTCAGCTCAGCTTGTGGACGATCTTGAAGCCGCCTGCTGGATGATTGAAGATGGTGATCAGGCTGGCCATGACTGGTGCGAAACACAGGGCTATCCCGGCTATACGTCTTATGCCTCGCTGGATGATTTGCCGACCCGCGCCCCCGCCTTCGCAGACCTGGTGAGCGCCCTGGATAAGATGGCTGCAGCCTATGCCGAAAGCCTGCACTGGGATCTCGGCACGGCGCGTCTGAAATGCGATAGCCTATGGATTAACATCCTCGGCGAAGGCGGCCACCATTCCGGACATATCCACCCCAATAGTGTCATCTCGGGGACGTGTTATATCGCCGTGCCAGACGGCGCCGGACGGATCAAATTCGAGGACCCGCGTTTGCCGATGATGATGGCAGTACCGCCGCTCAAGGCAGATGCCCCGAGCGCCGCCCAGCGGTTTCACTATGTCAGTCCGAAGGCTGGCGATGTCTTAATCTGGGAAAGCTGGCTCCGTCACGAAGTCATGACCAGCCAGTCTGAAGACGCCCGAATCTCGATCAGTTTCAACTATTCTGTCGTCGATTGAGGTCTCTATTCTATTCCACGCGTTGCACGGCATAACTGCGATTGGTCTCGACAATTTTCAGCCGAATACCGCCGGTGATATTTTGGTATAGAATAATATCGGCAGGGAGTTTTTTCGGCGCCCGGATCTCTTCTGGTTTCTTCTGACGCCAGACATGACCGTCGGCAGTCGTAAAGAAATGCCGTCCAATTCTATTTGCCTGGATCCGGGTCAATTTCGTTTCAAACTCGTCTGGTTCTTTCTCAACATCACGGCCGCTTCCGAAAGTGATGCGCGGAATCCACGATGGCAGTGAGGAACTCGGAATGTTTTCAGTTGTCGATGTTGAAGCTTGTTGAACAGCGGCAGGCGCATCTGTCGCCGCCGCCGATGCTGGGACCGCGGCCTGCTGAACCGGGTCACCGGCGGTTACCGGTTCTGGTGCAGCCGCCATTTCAGGTGCAGGCGCGGCGAGCACAGCGGACAGATCAGCCGCCGCCTTCTCAAAACAATCGAGCCGCGCCGAAGCCTCTTCAACACTTTGACAGGCCACGACATTTTCAGACGCGGTGCGCATATCCTGCGCTGCGGCAGATCCGATCACAGCCACAATCCCCATGGCTGATACAGCCACTTTTCCAAGCATCTTCATTTTAGCTCTCACACTTATTGTTTTCAGGCTGAGTAAAGCACCGCAATCGACCGACGCCAAGTCAGAATGACCGCTTGACGCCTTGGCTACAATCCTGCACGGGCTGCGCGAAGAGCTTACAAATAAAGGGCTGCCTCCCATGGATATCTCCAAAATCATCACCGGACAGAATCCACCTGACGACATCAATGTGATCGTCGAAGTTCCGCTTGGCGGAGATCCGATCAAATACGAGATCGATAAAGCCTCCGGCGCGATGTTTGTGGATCGCTATCTATACACGGAAATGCGCTATCCTTGTAATTACGGATTTGTCCCACACACTCTGAGCCTGGACGGGGACCCGATTGACGTCATGGTCGTCGGCAATCGCCCGCTTGTCCCTGGCAGTGTTGTCCGTGCGCGGCCCGTCGGCGTGCTTATGATGACCGATGATAAAGGCCCGGACGAGAAGATCCTGGCCGTGCCGCACCCCAAGCTCACGTCTTACTACGATAAGATCGCAACCTTTCATGATCTGCCGGATATTCTGATCCAGAAAATCACTCACTTTTTTACCCATTACAAAGATCTCGAAACGGGCAAATGGAGCCAGGTTGAAGGCTGGTCGGGCGTAGAAAAAGCGCGAGAGCTTATCGCGGAAGCCGTTGAACGAGGCGTCCAGGACGCTAGCTAAATCTAGAAACGACCGGGTCGAAGGATTTCGACTTCGCTGACGGATACAATACCAATGTGTGCGCCAAGGAGATCACTGATCTTCTCCATCGTCGCGCGCACCTTGGCCTCGTCTCCTACGGAAATGATGACCACCATGTCGCCACTGGCCGAAAGGTCTGTATCGCGACTCCAGCGCTTGGAATTGCCGTACCCCGCCATCGCAGGCAAAACGGTGTATCCTGTCATTCCCGAGGATTCCAGGACGCGGCACGCACGCTTGTGTGCCATGCGTTCAATGATCAATTCTATGCGTAGATATTTGGTCATGGATTACCCGTGTCCCGTGATCAGAAGAGCCAGATAAATATAGAGTGGAATGCCGATTGTTACATTGAAAGGAAACGTAACTCCGAGCGATAAGGTCAGATAAATAGACGGCTTGGCCTCTGGCAGAGCGAGCCGCATCGCAGCGGGAACAGCAATATATGACGCCGATGCCGAGAGCGTGATCAGCAAGGCCGCATCGCCGGCCGGCATGCCAAGCAAATAAGCGAATATCGCAGCGATAGCAGCTGAAACCAATGGCATGTAAAGCCCGAAACCAACTGTCATGACGCTGAGTTGCCGCCACCCTTGACGCAAGCCGCGCCCGGCGGAGAGCCCCATATCGAGCAGGAACAGGCACAAAACACCCTGGAAAAGATCGACAAAGAAGGGGCGAACAGATTGGGTCCCCTCTTCACCAGCCACCCAGCCAACTATCAAAGCGCCCACAAGGACAACAATCGAGGCGTTGAGGAACACTTCGCGAATCAGCTCGCCTTGCTCGGAACCGGCAACTGGCTTGTCGCGTTTGGCACGGCCGCGCGCCGCGAGCACCAATGCGGTGATGATTGCTGGCGTTTCCATCAGGGCAGCAACGGCGACCAGGTGCCCGCTGCTGTCGAGGCCGGACAGGCGAACCGCTTCGGTTGCCGCGACAAAGGTAACGATGGAAATCGAACCATAATGCGCCGCTGTCGCTGCCGCATCGATTCGATTCAGCTTGGTCGTTAATCGCAGAAACAGAAACGAGATGACCGGTATCAGGAATGACAATACGATGCCCGCCAGCAAGACCAGGATAACATCCATAGTCAGCGGGTTCTTCGCCATTTCGACGCCGCCTTTGAGGCCGATCGCCATCATCAAATAAATTGCCAGCCCTTTGGCAAAGGCTTCCGGCACGCTCATTTGCGATCTGAGCAAAGCCGCTCCCATTCCAAGAGCAAAGAATAGAATAATCGGCGAAAGAAGGGTCGAAATTGCAACGTCCACAGAATGCCCCAGACACGTTTTCAGTGATGCTTTAGCTTATAGGACATCGCGCCCGATTGCCTATACTTTTTCGAACTGTCCGCTCGTATTGTA
>CAYGUD010000091.1:0-1351 GCA_964352865.1 uncultured Hyphomonas sp. | reverse complement strand
TGAAGCTCGCCATGGGCGATCGCGAACCAGGCGCCATGCAATTCTAATGCGCCGGACGCAACGGCATCGCGGATGAAGGGGAACGTCATCAAATTGCTAATGGATGCGCCGATGCCAGCGTGCTCCAAATCGGTTTGCGGGTCGGCACTACCGGTATCCAGGACCTCGTCTCGCGCCGAATCGAGCAATTTCACCCAGGGTCCGATAAACTGACCAAGCGGGCGGGCCTCTGCTGCCATCAGGCTCGCCCGAACGCCGCCGCAGCCGCCATGTCCCATGACGACAATGTGTCCGACGTTCAGTGAATCCACAGCGAACTCCAGTGCGGCGCTGACACCATGCAGCCCATCAGTTTCCTCATATGGTGGAACCAGATTCGCGACATTGCGGACGACAAACAGCTGTCCGGGTGCGGCGTTAAATATGTCCGCGGGATCAGCCCGGCTATCCGCGCAGCCAATGATCATAATATTCGGCGATTGGCCTTTGCCCAATGATTCGTAAAGATCGACCTGTTGCTGATATGGGCCATCCCGAAAGGCGCGATAACCTTGCAATAGGTCTGATATTGAATTCATCTCATTTCTTCCTCCTCGCGAGGTCTTGAAACACTGGCACATTCTATGCAAGTCCCCAAAGACAAACGCATCGTACTATGTTAACGCAATCTGCAACGAATGCAGGCAAATGGACGCCATGACGAAAAATATGACCAAGCCCAAAAAGGGACAACGCAGCAGTGAAGAATCACGGGCGGCAATCCTCAAAGCCACTCGCGACGAGATGGCCGAAAACGGCTGGCGCAAGTTCAGCGTGGATAAAGTATCGCGTAAAGCCAAAGCCTCCAAGCAAACCATCTATCGATGGTGGCCAGCGATCGGAAACATGTGCATCGAAGCGGCAATGGACCTGGTGCCGGAACGGTCCAAGCTCGGCCGCGACCCGATCGAGCGAATATCAGCATTGTTGCACCCCCTGGAAGAAGCAACCCGCGCCGGGTCGGGTCACGCTGTGATTCGCGTGGCGATGATCGCTGCCAGTGATGACCCGGCTGCCGGAGAGACGTGGCGCGCCTGGTTGAAAGACAATATCCGGGCGCCACTGCGCCTGATCCTCGCAGAGATCGCCGCAAAAAAGATCATTCGCCGTGATTTCGACCTAGACGAAGCGGTCGACACCCTCACCGGGCAGATGTGGTCACGTGTGATGATCATGCGGGCACCGTTACCGGAAGCCTTTTCGCAGAATCAGGCGCACGTTTTGCTCAAGTCTCTGGCCCCCTAATTTCGCACGACCGGGAATTATTTTTGGGCCGTCTGACAGACGACCTTGTCGCTCCTCGGACAAACCG
>CAYGUD010000090.1:2743-8021 GCA_964352865.1 uncultured Hyphomonas sp. | reverse complement strand
CGCAACAACCTGACCCGGTTATTGAAACCGTTGAGCCGTTCATCCTGGCTTTGCCATTGCCTGGACTGCTGATCTCGGACGATGGCCAGATCACCACGGCAAACGCACATGCGCGAAACCTGTTTCGCTTCGACGGATCAACCGCGTCGCAGCCCGTCGCCGTGCTCCGCCAGCCCGACTTGCTCGCGGCGGTCGAGCGCGTCGGAACAGACGGTGCGAAAGAGCGGGTCGAATTTACCCAGCACGGCGATGCTGAAGTCTGGATGGCACACATCCGCCCTGGCCCATCCGCCGGGTCAGTGATCATGGTGTTCGAGGATTTGACCGCTGTGCGCCGCGCCGAACGCGCGCGGGCGGATTTCCTCGCCAATGCCAGTCACGAATTGCGCACCCCGCTGACAGCAATTGGCGGATTCATTGAAACGATGCGCGGCCCAGCCCGCGACGACAAGGATGCCTGGGACGGCTTTCTTGAGATTATGGCACAGCAAACCGAACGGATGAAGCGACTGGTCGCTGATCTGCTCTCCCTATCCCGGATCGAGTTCAGTGAGCACCACGCGCCTAAAACGCATGTTGCCTTTGGAGATCTTGCGCGCGCCACCAGCCTCGCCCTCATCCCGATTGCCAAAGAGGCTGGGATCACCCTTCACTTCGATGCGCCTGACGCTGAAATCAAAGCCATCGCGGATGATGATGAAATCGCGCAAGTGATTCAGAACCTCGCCAGCAATGCGCTCAAATATGCCAGCGCCGGCGGCGAAGTTCAGATCCTGGTCGGCATCGCCCCGACCATGGCAGAGGCCGCTGAAGCGTGCAGTCGCCAATCCCCGAATGCGAAACGCTCGCTCTTGCTGCAACCCTACGCCTCCGAAGAGGTGCCTGCCGTTTGGGTGCGCGTGACGGATAATGGCGACGGTATTTCCGAACAGCATCTGCCGCGCCTTGGCGAACGGTTCTACCGGGTCGATGAAAGCCGCGGCGGTAAAATTGAAGGCACCGGGCTCGGGCTCGCGATTGTCAAACACATTATGGCGCGCCACCGCGGCGGGTTTGCCGTAGAGAGCCTTGAGGGCCACGGCACAGCATTTGGAATCTGGATGCCGCGATTGCCTGACAATGCCGCCTGATAATCCCTATCGCCCGACGCCGCCTGAACAGCTTGAAACCGTATTCATTGATGCGGATATTGTCGTTGCGAACAAACCAAGCGGTCTGCTCAGCGTGCCTGGACTCGGTCCCGAAAAAGCCGAATGCGCGAACAGTCAGTTAAGTGATCGGCACGGCGCTGTGTTGACGGTTCATAGACTGGATATGGATACGTCAGGCCTGATTCTTTTCGCGCGCAACAAGGACACGCAACGCGCGCTTTCCCGGCAGTTCGAACTGCGCCGCGTCGAGAAATCGTATGAAGCGCTGGTTGAAGGTCAGCTCGATCAGGCCAGCGGTACGATTGATAGGCCGATCGCACGTCATTCCCTCAATCGTCCTTTGCGGCATCTCGACCCAGACGGCCAGACGGCGATTACGCATTGGACAGTGCTCGCGAAAGAGCCGGCCAGTACGCGTGTCCAGCTGCGACCCGAAACCGGCCGGTCACATCAATTGCGACTCCATATGGCCAGCCACGGCCATGCGATATTAGGGGATGTCTTTTACGGCAATCCGGACACCTATCAGAGACTTTGCCTACACGCGAAAGAGCTTGCTTTCACACATCCGTCGAGCGGGTCGGCGCTCGCATTCACGACCGCCACCCCATTCTAGGCGAGATTGTACACAGCCTTCTGGTTGATGTCACATATGTGTCAACGACAAGCGGTAAGAGCGCCGGATTATAGAGGTCGGCCCGGTTATGCTGGAAACTTTAGGACATCTTCCCATTGGGTGGTTGTTGATCGCGCCCCTCGCGGCTGTGAGTTTTTTCGCATTCTATTCCGGGCGGACGCAGATCGGCGCTCTGTCAACGGGCTCGACGATCAGTGCTCGGCTCAATTCTCAACCGAATTTCCATGGCTATTTTCTGGCATTCTGCACAGCCCTGCCAGCGGCGCTTGTCTTCCTGATCTATTTACTCTTCGCCGAATCCTATGCCCGCAGCACCTTGATCAGCGAATTGCCGACTTATTTGTTGGAGCGCAGCGAGGCGCAAGTCGCGTTTTTTGTAGACCGGGTTTCTGAACACGCCGCGCATCGCGAATCAGCTGCAACAGGCAATGCTTTGTTCGATGCCAGCGTCGAACGCTTTGCGGTGATTAAAGGCGGTTTGCGATTCTTCGCCTTGCTGATCGCTGTTGGCGTTGGCGCTCTGGGCTATCATTTCGGCCGCAAGCGGTTGTCGCGAAGTTTCCCGGCACGGTCTTATGTCGAGCGTACGATCACGGGACTGCTCTTCGTCTGTGCAGCAATTGCGATTCTGACAACGGCCGGCATTGTCTTGTCCCTGGTATTTGAAACCATTCGTTTCTTCAGCCTGCCTGATGGCCCTTCTGTGACAGCCTTTTTGTTTGGTACGGACTGGAACGCGCAAACCGGTCGGAATTTCGGCGCCGTCCCGCTCTTCTTCGGGACCTTGATGATTGCGCTCCTGGCCATGTGCGTTGCCGTTCCCATTGGTCTATTGTCTGCCATCTATCTTTCAGAATATGCCAGTCCGCAATTCCGCAGCTGGGCCAAGCCGGTGCTGGAGCTGCTGGCCGGGATTCCGACGGTCGTGTACGGCTTTTTTGCGGCCACTTTGATTGCGCCGCTGGTTCGCGACCTGGCGCAATGGGTCAACGCCCTGCCCTTCACGCCAGATACATTACTGGCCGCGCAACCGACCAGCGCACTCGCTGCTGGCCTGGTCATGGGCGTGATGATTATCCCCTTTGTCAGTTCGCTCTCCGACGATGTCATAAACGCCGTGCCGCAGCCGCTGCGCGATGGCGCCCTGGCCATGGGCGCGACGCGGTCGGAAATGATCAAGCAAGTTGTGTTGCCAGCCGCCTTGCCAGGCATTATCGCCGCCATCCTGCTGGCCGTGTCGAGAGCCATTGGCGAAACCATGATCGTGGTCATGGCAGCGGGTGGGCGCGCCCTGATCACACTGGATCCAAGTTCAGACATCACCACTGTGACGTATCAGATTGTCTCCCTGCTGACCGGAGACACGGCTTTTGATAGTGCCCGGACGGTTTCAGCTTTTGCGCTCGGATTCGTATTGTTTGGCGTGACCTTGCTTTTCAATATCATCGCGCTGCGCGTGGTGGAGCGCTATCGAGAAGCCTATGAGTAAGCCCCTGACCTCCCCGGCCGAGCTCAGCGCGGCGCGATTGCAACGCCGACGCAATGCCGAGCGGCGTTTCAAACTCTATGGCCAAATAGCGATTGGGATCGCGATCAGCTTTCTGGCGCTGCTGCTGATCTCGATTGGCAGCAAGGCCACATCAGCCTTTTCTCGTCACATGGTTGATCTGACTTTGGAACGGCCTGATCTCGCCACCGAAGCAGAGCTGTCTGTCACTGAGGTCAATCTTGCGATACGTGACCGCCTGCTGGAAATCTTCCCGAACGCGTCGAACACACGCGCCGCGAGAGCTGACTTGTTTGCCATTACCACGCGGCT
The DNA here is from genome assembly GCA_964352865.1 of uncultured Hyphomonas sp. GTDB lineage: Bacteria > Pseudomonadota > Alphaproteobacteria > Caulobacterales > Hyphomonadaceae > Henriciella. The sequence goes on along the minus strand of CAYGUD010000090.1, from coordinate 4,414 downwards.
CGCTGTGCTGCCGCTGCGCGACCGACTGAACAGAAATCCGGCTTTGGCGACCCGCCCCATCCGCGCCCGTTTGGCGCTATCGGATGACCTGGACCTTTATCTGAAGAACGAGCTGCGTCTGCATGAACAAGTCTATGTCGGCGAAGCTGGCCGATTGGCGCAAACCGATATTGGTCGCTATCGGCTCTCAGACGCTGGGCCTAATGGGTTTTTCGATTTCCAGGACCAGATAGAGGCCATGGGCGAGACCCGGCAGGATATCCTGATCTCGCTATCTGACGCCTGGTTTGAGTTTGAAGACGTCTCGGGCGCCGTTCTGGTTCTGAAACACCTGGCGGGGCCTTTGCCTGACTTTGGCGAACAATCAAACGCGCCAATTTCAGCAACTTTGCTGAACTCGGTCGAGGCTGGTCGCAATGCGTCTAATCGGCAAATCGCCATGATGCTGTATTTGCAAAACCGCGATCAGATCACCCGGCGTTTCAATACCAGTCTGTTCACCAATGCGGACAGTAACTATCCTGAACTGGCGGGCACTGCAGCGGCTTTGTTCGGCTCGATATTCACCATGTTGATCACTGCGATCTTTGCCCTGCCCGTCGGTATTCTGGCGGCGGTCTATCTCGAAGAGTTTGCCAGGAACACGGTTCTGACGCGCGTGATTGAAGTCAATATCAACAATCTCGCGGCTGTGCCGTCGATCATATTCGGCTTGCTCGGCGCGGCGGTGTTTCTCAACACTTTTGGCTTGCCGCGCTCGGCCCCGCTCGTTGGTGGATTGGTGCTGGGCCTCCTGGTCTTGCCGACAATTATCATCGCCTCTCGCGCCGCGTTACGATCGGTACCGCCCTCCGTTCGCGATGCCGCTTTAGGGCTCGGCGCATCGCCAAATCAGGCGGTGTTTCATCATGTCTTGCCACTGGCTGCGCCTGGCATTCTGACCGGTGCGATTATCGCCATGGCCCGGGCACTTGGAGAGACCGCGCCGCTGCTGCTGATCGGGATGGTGGCCTTTGTCAGTGAAGTTCCAGCGTCGCCAAATGATGAAGCGACGGTTCTGCCGGTGCTGATCTATAAGTGGTTCTCTGGCGCAGAGCGGGCCTGGGAGCCAATGACGGCAGCCGTGATTTTGATACTATTAGTGGTTCTGGTGGCGATGAACCTGATCGCGGTCCTGGTCCGGCGTCGATTCGAGCGAAGGTGGTAAGCATGGCAGATACAAGTCAAAATCTCGCCGCTCTCTCTGGCGCTGCAATTGGCGGCGCGAAAATCGAGTGCCGCAATATCAGCGTCCAGTATGGTGAGACACTGGCGATCCAGGACATTTCCCTCAAGATTCAGGACAAGTCTGTGACCGCGCTTATCGGGCCGTCGGGCTGTGGGAAGTCAACCTTCCTGCGCTGCCTGAACCGCATGAATGACACGATTAGTGATGCTCGGGTGACTGGCGAAATCCTGATAAATGGCGCCAACATAAACGCCCCGGACATGGACCCGGTGCTCGTTCGTGCAAAAGTCGGCATGGTGTTTCAGAAACCGAATCCGTTTCCAAAATCAGTCTATGAGAATGTCGCTTACGGGCCCCGCATCCACGGGCTGGCAGGATCCAAACCGGAGCTCGATGAGATTGTTCAGGTCTCGCTGCAGAAAGCCGGGCTCTGGGAAGAAGTC
>CAYGUD010000090.1:0-2733 GCA_964352865.1 uncultured Hyphomonas sp. | reverse complement strand
ACCGAGAATGGCACCAGCCTTTCGGGCGGACAGCAGCAGCGCTTGTGCATTGCGCGCGCGATTGCGATCAGCCCGGAAATTATCTTGATGGACGAGCCATGCTCAGCGCTCGACCCGATCGCAACGGCGCGCATTGAGGAACTGATCGATGAATTGCGGATGCGCTATTGCATCATCATCGTCACGCATTCGATGCAGCAAGCCGCGCGGGTGTCGCAGCGCACCGCCTTCTTCAATCTCGGCGAACTGGTCGAGTATGGCGACACCGAAACCATTTTCACCAATCCTGTTGAGCAACGCACGCAGGATTACATTACAGGCCGCTTTGGGTAAGGAACATCGTGACAAAACCTCAGCATATTGTCAGCGCATTTTCAGAAGAGCTGGATCGGCTCTCCGCGGATCTTCTTCGCATGGGCGGATTAGCCGAAGCGATGATCCGTGACGCCTCGCGCGCCGTCGTCGCACGCGACATTGCACTTGCAGAAACCGTCATCGAACGTGACCGTGAGATGGACCGCTATCAGCGCGAAGTTGAGCGCAATGTGGTCCGCATGCTGGCTTTGCGCCAGCCCATGGCCTCAGACCTACGCAATGTGATCGGCGCGATCAAACTGTCCAGTGGCATCGAGCGCATTGGCGACCTGGCCAAGAATATTGCCCGGCGCAGCATCGCTGTCGCCAATGAGGATCACCGCACCACGCTGCGCGGTATCGAACGTATGGGACAAGCGGTTTCGCGGCTCTTGCAAGTCGCGCTGGATGCTTACCAGCGCCGCGATCCGGTGACCGCATTGTCGGTTCTGGATCAGGACGAGGATATTGACAGCCATTATAATAGTTTGCTGCGGTCAATGCTGGTTTTCGTGGCAGAAGAGCCAGACCAGCTGCACACGCGGTCAAACTTCATTTTCATCGTCAAGAATCTCGAACGCATTGGCGACCATTGCACCAATATCGCAAAAGTCGTCCACTTCATCGCAACAGGCCAGCAAGTCGGTGAAGCAGAGACACTTATCAGACCCCAGCCGGAGTAAGGAAGCTCGATCATGAAACCTTTCATTGTCATTGCTGAAGACGAAAAAGCGGTCTCCGAACTGCTTAGGTACAATCTTGAAGCGGAGGGCTATGAAACCGCAATTGCCAATGATGGCGATGAGGTCATGCTGCTGATTGATGAGCGTATCCCGGACTTGATGCTGCTTGACTGGATGCTGCCAAAAATATCCGGCATCGAGATCTGCCGCCGCGTCCGAACGCGCCTGGAAACCGCCAACCTTCCAATCATTATGCTGACCGCGCGCACGGAAGAAGCGGATCGGATTCGCGGCCTCGAAACCGGCGCTGATGATTATGTCACCAAGCCATTTTCGACCAATGAATTGATGGCCCGCGTGAAAGCTGTCCTGCGTCGCATCCGACCCGCTTTGATGGATGACAAGATCCAGGTTGGTGACATCCTGATCGACCGTACGACGCATCGCGTGACGCGCGGTGATCAGGATATCCATCTTGGACCGACCGAGTTTCGCTTGCTCGAATATTTCGCCCAGCATCCGGGACGGGTCTTCTCGCGCGAACAATTGCTCGACGGTGTCTGGGGCTCGGACGTGTACGTCGAAGCGCGCACCGTGGACGTGCATATTGGCCGGCTCCGCAAAGCGCTGATGGGTCAAGGCGGCAACAATCCAATCCGCACCGTTCGATCTGCAGGATATTCCCTGCGCACCGATTAGACCGATTGGATGATAATTGCGCTACTACCAAATTTTGAGCAAAGCTTTTACGTGACACGGACATTCTAAGAGCATAGATACGCTCAAATTCTGATAATTGAGGTGTAACATGCGCATTGGTGTACCAACAGAAATCAAAAAGCAGGAATTTCGTGTTGGGCTGACCCCCGAAAGCGTTGGTGAACTGGTCAGAGCTGGCCATGAAGTCTTTGTACAAGATGGCGCGGGTACCGGGTCGGGCTTCTCAAATCAGGCCTATACCGATATCGGCGCCAAAATTGTTGCCGATGCCGACGCAGTATTCGAAGCGGCTGAACTGATTGTCAAAGTCAAAGAACCGCAGCCAGAAGAAACGGCACGCCTCAAACCGCACCACACATTGTTCACTTACCTGCACCTGGCCCCGGACCCGGTTCAGGCAAAAGGCCTGATCGATAGCGGTTGTCTGGCCATCGCCTATGAGACGGTCACGGATCGGGACGGCCGCTTGCCGCTTCTCACGCCGATGAGTCAGGTTGCAGGGCGGATGGCCATGCAAGTCGCGGCCTGGGCCTTGATGAAAACCAAGCGCGGTCGCGGCGTCCTGCTCGGCGGCGTGCCTGGCGTGATGCCGGCAAAAGTCGTGATCATTGGCGGCGGTGTCTCGGGCTCAAATGCTGCAGAGATTGCCGTTGGCATGCGCGCCGACGTTACCATTTTTGATCGCAACAATGCCCGGCTGGCCGAACTCGACGCGCAATTTAATGGCGCCGTGAAAACCATCTACTCAACCAAAGCCTCGCTCGACGCCGCTGTGCGCGAAGCCGACCTGGTCATCGGCGCCGTGCTGATCCCTGGCGCCGCCGCTCCAAAACTGGTGACACGTGACCAGCTGCAACACATGCGCCCCGGCGCCGTGCTGGTTGATATCGCGATTGATCAGGGTGGTTGTTTCGAAACTTCGAAAGCGACGACGCACGAAGATCCGATTTATGAAGTCGATGGCATTCTGCATTAC
>CAYGUD010000089.1:0-8021 GCA_964352865.1 uncultured Hyphomonas sp. | reverse complement strand
GACGCGACACAGCCGACATCAGACCCAGTACAAGTGGAGACCAGCGCTGTGCCCGAACCAACCGTGACGCCAAATGCCGATCCAATCGCAACCACCCATCCTAATTCAATTCAACCCGAAACAACTTTGAGCATATCGGCAGAAGGGTCCGTCAATCGCGAACCGGATATCGCGTTCCTGAATGCCGGGGTTCAGACCCGGGGTGAGACGGCTCAAGCAGCGATGAGCGCGAATTCGGCCGCGATGAACTGCGTGTTTGATGCGCTCGCCGGTGCAGATGTCGATCGGAGCGATATGCAAACATCGAATTTCTCGCTGCAGCCGCAATATGATTATTCCAATCGTCAATCCGGAGAGCCGCCGCGATTGACCGGCTACCAAGCCTCGAACCAATTGACAGTGCGGGTGCGTGATCTGGATAATCTTGGTGAGACTATGGATGCGCTCGTATCGGCCGGCGGGAATACATTTAGCGGCCTGAACTTCGCGCTCGAAGATGATCGCGCCGCCAAGAATGCTGCGCGTGATATCGCTATGAAAGAGGCGATCGCCCGGGCAGAACTTTATGCTGCTGCGTCTGGCTATGAAGTTGCCCGTGTGGTGACGATCAATGAGAGCGGTGGGTTCAGCCCGCAGCCTATGGCGATGATGGCCGAAGCGCGCAATATGGACCGGTCAACTCCGATTGCTTCGGGCGAGGTTGGATATTCGGTCACGGTCAATGTGACCTTCGAATTGAGAAAGCCTGCGAACTAGGCAGGCTTTCCGGTCAAATCCAAATTTACGATCGTGAAAACAAGGCGTCGCTTATTCAAGCGGCGCCCCGAGCAAGCTCATCGTTTCGCGAAGCAGCGGACCAATTTCTGTGTTCAGAACCAGATCTGCGTAAATATCATGCTCGGTTTCTTCGCGATTGATAATGATGTATTTTGCACCCTTTTGCTTGGCCATGAGCGGGATGTTCGCGGCGGGATAGACGACCAGAGATGAGCCGATCGCGATCATCAAGTCGCACGACACCGCTTCGCTTTCCGCGAACACCATTTTGTCCTCCGGCATTGCTTGCCCAAAGGAGATTGTCGCAGATTTAAGCAGGCCTGTGCAGAAGTCGCAGGTCAGAGCCTCATCCGCTTCCCATCTCGGCCGCAGGGCTTCATACTCATAGCGTTTCCCGCATTGCAGGCATTTTGCGTATGATGCATTGCCGTGAATCTCGATCACTTTGTCGTCTGGCACGCCGCCATCCTGGTGCAGATTGTCGACATTCTGTGTCACGACGCTGGTGACTTTGCCCATCTCAACCAGTTTGGCGATAGCGTGGTGGCCCGCATTCGGGCTCGCGCCGGTCCAACCTGCCGTGCGTTCAAAGACGCGTCGCCAGCCTTCGCGTCTTGCCTCTGGATCAGCGACAAAATCCTGAAAATAAATCGGTTTCATCTTTGACCAGACCCCGCCCGGAGATCGGAAGTCAGGAATGCCGCTTTCTGTGGATATACCTGCACCAGTGAAAACGACCACGCGATGCGCTGCTTCGATATGCTGGGCGAGAGAGTCTGCAGAATCCATGACGGGAGGCTAAACGAGGGACGGATTGCCGCCAACCTGAAATCAGCCGGAGAAGCCTTTTCTTTGCAACCAGTCCGCACAAATGCGCACTGCCTCAGGCAATAAGTCAGGGCGTTCGATATAATAGTGATCAGCATCTTTGATGTCGTGATGCTCTTTGTCATCATGTCCGACGGCATCATAGAGTCGCTGGGCATGGCTCGGCGTGCAGGCGAGATCGGCTGTATTATTGATCACCAGGACAGGGCAGCTGATCCGCGCCGCATTGCCGAGCCCCGTTGAGTTTGTGGTGTCATAGCCCCACTGGCTGAGCCAGGACCGCAGTGTCGAGAAACGGGCCAGGCCGACAGGACCGTCATTGGCGATCTTTGGCTCGCCGAGATAGCATGTGTGCGGGCGGCGGTCTGAGGGGTCCTGCGTCGGGTCTGTCCAGCGCAAATCTGCCATTGTGCCATGCACCGTGAAGGCGCGCTCGGCATTCGTTTCTCCAGCTTTGCGCAGATCTTCCAGTGTTTGCTGGACCCACTCAGTGATGCGGCGATTACGATCAATTTGTGCGGCGCGGTAGCGGGCTTCATAATCCGGCGTATAGGCGGGTTGGTTCGGGTTCTCCGGGTCATAGATATTAAGGTCGGTTACCCGCTCAAATGGCCGCGACTCATTCGCGATAGAAGGATCGATCCATTCGGTCAGCGTCATCGCGCGGCTGATATGCGCGGCGAGCAGCATGATGCCTTGAACCGGCGGCAGTGCCATGCTCGCCAAATCATAGGCATCGCCCGCAGGTGTGTGCGTGATGGTCGGGTTTTCGGCCTGATCCTGATACAATAGAGACAGCGATCCTCCTCCAGACCACCCCCCCAGAACGATATTCTCGTATCCGAGCTTTTCGCGGGCATGTTTCAGGCAGGCGCCGAGATCAGCGACGCATTTTTCCATGATCAAGGCCGTGTCATTGCCGCGATAGCGCGGATTGCAATAAATCACATGATGGCCGGCATGCGCCAAAGCTGAAACCAGGGGCAGGAAGGCGCCCGATCCAATCGGGTGCGAGAACACAATCGCTGTCTTCGATCTGGTGTCCTTGAGAGCTATTTTCATACATTCCACGACCACTGTCGGCCCGGCGCCGCCATAGACGTCTTTGAATTCAGAATGTTCCTGGTGCAGCACCAGATAGGGCTCTCGGATCAGATTGCTCATTCTTCGCCTCCCGCGTGGTTAAGACTTGGCGCTTTGGGCCTTCGAGTCCAGTATGACGCAAAGACAAGGGAGCGTGTCTAATGGTCAAAGCGACGGGTATCCACCATCTCGCCATTATGTCTGCCGATATAAAGAGTCAGATTGAGTTCTTCTCCGATGTTCTGGGGTGCAAACTTTCTGCGCTGTTCGACATGCACGGTGTGCCGGGAGGTATTCATGCCTTCATGCATCTGGATGATGATTGCTATTTTTCGATTGTCCAGCTGCCTGCCGTAAAGGATATCCCGGTTGAGATTGGTGTAACCCATTCCGGCACCGGCGCTGGACCAAGTGCGGCTGGAACAATGCAGCACCTTGCGTTCAAAGTTGATACACCGGATCAGCTGAAAGCCATTCGTGATCGCATCCGAAAGAAAGGCGTCAATGTCATCGGTCCGATCGATCATGGCATGTGCCAGTCGATCTATTTTGCCGGACCGGAGAATATGGTGCTGGAAGTTGCAACGTCAGAAAGCGCGATTGATCAGGCCGCGTGGATCGACCCCGCAGTGTTAGAGAAAGTTGGAATCAGCGCGGAAGAAGCGGAACAATACCAAAATCCTGACCCGTATGACGGCGAAGGCGGAACCGTGAAACAACCGCCTTACGATCCGAGTAAACCGCATCAGGCCTATCCGAAAGAAATGTATATGCAGATGCTGCAGGCGCCGGACGATGTGATCTGGAAAACGGCATCCTATGCAGAGCCCCCGGTGAAAGTGTAACCCGCATGATTAAGAAAATTATCCTTGGGGCTGTGGCTCTTGTCGCAGCTCTCTTGCTGGCTGCCGGTGTCTATACTTGGAGCCCGCTGCCCAAAACGCCGAGTTCTACTGTGCTCGCAGAAGCGGCTTCGAACTATGATGTCGAGATCATTCGCGACACTTGGGGCGTGCCACATATTTTTGGAAAGACCGATAATGACGCTGCCTTTGGCCTTGCTTACGCGCATGCTGAAGATGATTTCGAGACGATCCAGGAAACCGTCGCCGCGACTCGCGGAGTACTGGCCCGATACAAGGGCGCTGGCGCGGCCCCAACAGACTATCTGATAGAGCTTCTGAACGTTTGGGACACAATTGACGAGCGCTATGAAAGCGAAGTCCCGGCAGACGTGAAAGCCTATGCGCAGGCCTATGCCGACGGGTTGAATCTCTATGCTGCAGAGAACCGCGACAAAGCCTGGACGGGGCTTGTGCCGTTCAAGCCGCAGGACATTTTTGCCGGATCGATTTTTCGTACGCCATTCTTTTATGGCTTCGATGCAACCTTGCTGGATATCTATAATGATGACCGCGTCGGGACGGTGTCGCTGGACCCGGGCGCTGGGCGGGAAGCCTGGCTGGTTGGACCGCAACTCGCCGCGCCGCGCGGCTCGAACGCCTTTGCTGTCGGGCCAGCGAGGTCTGGAGATGACACAACCCGCCTGATGATCAACTCGCATCAACCCATGACCGGACCTGTTGCCTGGTGGGAAGCGCATATGGTGTCGGAACAAGGGCTAGACATTCAAGGCGGCGTGTTTCCAGGGTCGCCTTCCATATTGCATGGATTCAATCGCCACCTCGGCTGGGCGAATACTGTCAGTAAGCCGGATCTTGCTGATGTGTTCGTGCTGACGATCAATCCGGACGATGAGAACCAGTATAAGCTTGATGGCGCGTGGGTGGATTTCGAAGTTGAAACGGCCAGGATGGCGGTCAAACTTTGGGGACCATTTGCGTTTCCCGCCAAGCGCGAAGTGCTGACCTCGCAGCATGGACCAGCGATCAGAACGAAGACCGGAACGTATGCTATACGGTATGCTGGCATGGGTGCCATCCGCCAGACGGAACAACGCATGCGAACTGCAAAAGCGACCAATTGGGACGAGTTTTACGCCGCTATGGCGATCCATGCAGTGCCGGCGCTTAACTATGTCTATGCCGATCGCAACGGGGTTATTGCCCTGATTCATAACGGACAATATCCAGATCGCGTCGCGGGTTGGGATTGGACAAAAGACATTCCGGGTGATCGCTCTGATCTGATATGGCCCGGCTATCTGCCCTATGACCGCGTGCCAATCTTGCTCAATCCGCAATCCGGTCTGGTTTTCGACGCCAATAATGAACCTTTCAGCGCCACAGATGGCCCGGATAATCTGCGCCCAGATATGTTCCCAAGAACGATGGGCCTGCAGACCGATCAGACCAATCGATCGCTCCGCATCATGGAGCTGACAGACGGCGAAGCACCGATGACACGCGAGGCGCTTCTGGCGCTGAAATTCGACAATTCTTATGCGCAGGGTTCGGTTGCGGATACGACTGTTAAAGCCGTGCTCAGCGAAGACTGGAGCAATGATCCAGCCTTGCAGGCGGCAGCAGAGCATCTTGCAGACTGGTCCTATGCAACGGATATGACGGATCGCCACGCAGCACTCGGTGTACTGACCACCATACATGCTGTGACTGAAAACCTGACCGGGATTCCGGCGCCGTCTCCAAGCGATGCTTTCCGACAGGCCGTAACTTACCTCGACACCCATTATGGCCGGATTGACCCTGAGTGGGGGGACGTGAACCGGTTGATTCGCGGTGACGTCGATCTGCCAATTAGCGGCGGCCCGGCCACTTTGCGTGCCATTTATCCGGCCGGGATTGGTGATGATGGGGTGCTAAAGGCGAATGCTGGCGACACCTGGATCGCGCTGGTCGAGTGGGATGCAGACGGCAATCAAACTGCTCAGGTGATCCACCAGTTCGGAGCCGCGACACTAGACGAGACATCGCCGCATTATGCTGATCAGGCGCCGCTATTTGCGGCCGAGCAATGGCGGCCAGCTTTGATTGAACGCGCCGATATCGAAGCCAACGCGTCGCGCACTTATCGGCCTGGTCGTTAGTCGAACGCCCGCGCCCAGTCACGGACCTCTGCCACGTACAGATCGGGCGCTTCCATTGCTGCGAAGTGCCCGCCATGAGGCATCTCACTCCAATGGGTGATATTATAAGCGCGATCACACCAGGACCGCGGCGGCGGGGAATACACGGTCTCGCCTGGAAAGTTAGCAAACCCGGTTGGTGTTTCGCAACGCTCGCCCTCCGGCAGCGCCGCGCCGCCTTCCGCGAAGAAAGCAGCATAGTACCAAATCGATGTTGCGATCGTGTCATTGACCAAATAGAGCATGAGATTGGTCAGCAATTGATCCCGCGAATAGACGCTGAACAGATCCCCCCCTTTTAGATCTGACCAGCCATGAAATTTTTCCAGGATCCAGGCCGCCGTCCCCATCGGGCTGTCCATTAAGGCCATGGCGAGCGTTTGCGGTTTCGTCGCTTGCTGCATGAGATAGCTGCCCTCAGCTTGCATCGCGGCCTGAGAGTTTTGCAGCCAAGCGATTTCCTCGTCATTTTGCGGCGTCGCGGGCGTTGGGCGGAGCCCAAACATGTTGAGGTGGATGGCCTTACAGCCGCCCTTTCGGTCGACGGTACCATGGTCGAAACCAATCCAGGACGTCACCATACCGCCCCAATCGCCGCCTTGCGCGAGATAAGTCTCGTATCCAAGCACATCTTGCATCAGGCTGTTCCACAGCTTGGCCGTCGCACGCTGGCCGATCGGCGAGCTTGGTTTACCTGAAAACCCATAGCCCGGCAGAGACGGGATAATCAGGTCGAAAGCGTCCTCGGCGCGACCGCCGTGTTGGCTGGGATATGCCAAAGGCCCAATCGAATCGAAAAACTCAAAGAAGGATCCTGGCCAGCCATGTGTTATCAAGAGCGGGCGTTTGCCTTGTGCTTCGCCGACAATGTGCAGGAAGTGGATCGGAATGCCGTCTATTTCAGAGATGAAATGAGGGACCGTATTGAGCTTAGCTTCTGCTGCGCGCCAGTCATATGAATCCAGCCAATACGCCTGGATGTCTTTTAATACCGGTGTCGACATGCCGAGCTGCCACTCCGCAACGCCCTCGGGTGCCGGGAACCAGGAAAAAGCCTGGACACGGTCACGAATGGTGTCGAGCTTAGCTTGCGAGACTTGGATTTTGAATGGTTTTGGAATACTCATAGCGATCCTCTGTCTTAGTAGACAGAAGGTGCCGTGGTTCTGATATTGGTCAAGGGAGACCCCCGCGTCAGCTTAGCTACTGGGTAAATCCATGGCATCGCCCACATCTTCTGAGATGCCATCCCACTTTTCACCCGTGCTTTTACCGGTGGAACCAAGTGCGCCAATCAATGCAACCGTCATTAGCCCCATAATGAGTCCATACTCTACAGCTGTGGCGCCAGATTCGCACCGCAAAAAGGGTTTCATTCGCCTGCAGAACATCGTCATTAACATTAGTCCCCTCGTTGGCTCGCCAGCACATCGAAAAGCGGGATATCGGCAGCGGGTGCCGGATAGCTGTGCAAATCTTGCGGTGCCACCCAAGCGAGTTCCTGTCCTTCTGCGGGACAAGGCGACCCAATCCATCTTTTCGTTCCATATAGTGGCATGAAAAGGTGAAAGGACTCGTAAGCGTGACTGGCAAATGTCAACGGAAACAGGTCCGATTCGCTAACTGTAATCGCCAATTCTTCTTGTAATTCGCGCGTTAAAGCCTGTTCAGGACGCTCATTCGCTTCGATTTTTCCACCCGGAAATTCCCATAGCCCAGACATGGCTTTGCCTTCAGGGCGCTTCGCAAGCAGGATATTGCCATCCGTATCAAACAGCGCCGCCGCGACGACATAAACCACCTTCATGTCCGGTAGGCTCCATTAATATCGACATAAGCATGGGTCAGATCGCAGGTGTAAACGACGGCGCAGCCGGATCCGGAGCCAACTCTCACGCGGATCGAAATGTCGGATTTTGAAACGACGGCAGTCGCCGCGGCTTCGTCATAGCTCTCCGATCGTGCGCCGTGATCAGCGACTTGAACATCGCCGAACCAGATCGCAAGATCTTCAAGGCGGATCGGTTCACCGGACTTTCCGACGGCCATAACCACGCGCCCCCAATTGGCGTCATTCGCAGCGAGCGCCGTTTTGACCAAGGGGCTATTGGCAATATCAGCGGCCATGACCCGCGCAGATGCGTCGGACACAGCGCCATCAACCGCAACAGTGATGAATTTGCTCGCCCCTTCGCCATCTCTGACGATTTGCAAAGCGAGATCGAGACAAATGTCGGACAGAGCTTGCACCAAATCCGCGAATCTCGGGTCCTGATCGTCCTGAATA
>CAYGUD010000088.1:0-8040 GCA_964352865.1 uncultured Hyphomonas sp. | reverse complement strand
GCCGGGATCTCGACGCCGTACAGGATCGATCCCAATGCCGGTTCCTCCAGAAACGACATATCCGAATGCCAGCCACCGCCAAAGTTTAGCTTGTCTTCCGGCTCCTTGATGATTTCCAGCAATTCCGGATGCCCCTCCATGCCTTTGACATAGGGGTGGACGTTCAACGTTCCAAACCGCCGAGCGAAGCGTTTTTGCGCCTCGGGTGTCAAGTCGTTCTGATCTCTAAAAAAGATCACATGGTGGTCGAGAAAAGCCTGATGGATCTCATCAAACACTGCGTTGGAGAGATCTTCAGCGAGGTTAACGCCGGTGAGTTCCGCGCCAAGCGCCCCAGCGATAGGGGTAATATCGAGCGTAGATTCCATATTCGCAGTCTACGCTCGATATCGTTAGAGTCCATCTATTCCGCCGCGTCCTTCGGGAACAGACGGTCATACAAATAGGTAAATTCCAGCGCCGTTCGCTTCGCGCGCTCTTTCTGATTTGCCGCTGCAGAGTGGCCGCCATCAATGTTCTCATAATAGAGGAATGGCTTGTTAGCGTCTTCAAACAATTTCGCCATTTTGCGGGCATGGCCCGGATGCACGCGGTCATCCTTAGTCGAGGTCACGAAAAACGGGGTCGGGTAATCCGCGTCCGCATCGAAATTATGATACGGGGAAATGGTCTCGAGAAAGGCGCGTTCTTCGGCAATGTCCGGATCACCATATTCGTCGACCCATGAGGCGCCTGCAAGCAGCTTGTGATACCGCAGCATGTCGAGCAATGGCACCTGGACCACAACCGCATTCCAGAGGTCCGGACGCTGGGTAATCATGACACCCATCAGCAGGCCGCCATTTGAGCCGCCCATAATTCCGAGATGATCCGGGCTTGTAATCCCCAACTCGATCAGGCCTTCGCCGACCGCGACAAAGTCGTCATAGATGCGCTGCCGTTCGCCTTTCAACCCAGCCTGGTGCCAAGCCGGACCAAACTCACCGCCGCCGCGAATGTTGGCGAGGACATAAACCCCGCCCCGCTCTAGCCACATGCGGCCAATACCGCCGCTATAGCTTGGGCGCATCGAGACTTCGAACCCGCCATAGCCATAGAGCAAAGTCGGCGTGGTGCCGTCGAGCGTGATGCCTTCGCGGTGCACGACGAAATATGGAATCTTCGTACCGTCCTTGGATTTCGCTTCTTTCTGATGAACCACCAGACCGTCAGCATCGAACTTGGAGGGTAGGGACTTCAAGCCTGTCGTTGTGTTCGAAGACGCGTCATAAGTCAGCAAGCTATCCGGGCTGAGAAACCCTTCATAATTGATGAAAACCGTCTCTTCGTCTTCATCCGCAAAGGCGATCCCTGCCTGACCTGTGCCAGGTAAAGGAACATTCGTTGTCGTCCAACCAGCATCCGCGTCATGCTCGAGACGCAGGATCTTGCCGGCAACATTGTCATTGATCGAAAGCAAGGCCGCCGATTTAGAGACAGACACACCATTCACAGCTTGTCGGTCATTGGCGCGAAACACCAATTCAACCGGCGGCAATTCTTTGGTGTCGAGGAATTGCTGCAGATTGAACGCCACCAAATCCCCGGATTTGAACATCTCGTCGCCGACGGTCCAATCTTCCTGAAGCGTGACGAATTGCCAGCCCTCATAATCGCTGCCCAGCGACGCTTTCTGAGGAATTGGAAACGCCGTCGCTTCGCCATCATTCAGAAGATAGAATGTGCGCGTAAAAAACGTATCCGACTCGACCGCACCATAGATCATCGTCCCGTCTTCAAGTTCGGATGACCATGGCCAAACGCCGACATCCGTTTTCTGTCCGGCATACAGCTCGACAGCATCTTCTAGCGCTTCGCCACGTTTCCATAGGCGCACAGATGATGGGTATCCGGAATCCGTCAGAGTTGCCCCATCGCCGCCCCAATCAGTGCCGACGAGGACCGTATCGTGATCAATCCAGGCCAGGCCCTGCTTGGCCTCGGTAGTTTGAAAACCGCCTTCTACGAAAGCCTTGGCATCAAGATCAAATTCGCGATTGATCACCGCATCTTTACCGCCATCCGACAGCGCAACGAAGCACAATGTCTTTTCAGCGCCATCAGGCTTGAAGCAATTGGAGCCTTTGAAAACCCAATTTTTATCTTCGTCCGCAGCGAGTTTGTCGAAATCTAAAACCGTCTCCCAATCGGGCGCGTCGGTTTTATAGCTTTCCAATGATGTCCGACGCCAAAGGCCCCGAACATTGGTTTCGTCTTGCCAGAAATTATAGACCAGACCATCGCGGACGGTTCCGTAAGGGATACGGTCTGTCGACGTCGCGAGATCGACGGCCTTGGCATAATTGTCATCATAGACAGGAAGCGCTTTGATCTCTGCCAGGGAGCGTTCGTTCTGGGCATTCACCCAGGCGAGTGCCGCTTCACCTTCGACCTCTTCCATCCAAAGAAGCGGGTCGGTTTCATTTGTTTCCGGCGCAGGCGCCGCTGATTCTGATTCGGCAGTCACGCTGGTCTCTATTTGTATTTCTGGGGTCAAAACGGTGTCTTCAGTCACCGTGGTGCAGGCCGCCAAAATGGCTCCGGCCGCTATTGCGGAATAGGCAAAACGCATCATCATCCTCCAAGATTTAGGGAATGGTTTAGCGCTCGTCTTCGCAAGGACAAGTCATTTGATCGAAAAGTGCGGCAATTAGGCGGAAACTTTGCCCGTCGATTGACGGATCACCAGATCAAAATCGAAGACCTCTTCCATGCCTTTATCGTCGTCAGACCGCATCAGGCGTTCCGCTGCACGTCGACCCATTTCTGCAACAGGTTGTCGGATGGTGGTCAAAGGTGGCCATACTGCTGAGGCCAGCCTTGTATCATCGTATCCCGCAATTGAGATTTCACCAGGAACTTGAAAACCTGCCGCCATCACGGCCGTCATCGCGCCAACGGCCATATCATCATTGGCGGCGAATATCGCGGTTGGTTTCGGATCGGCTGCAATCAGTTTCCGCGCTGCCTCTAGGCCTGATCGAAGCGAATAGTCACCAGATGCAATCAATTCAGGCGAGACCTTGATCCCGGCTTCATTCATGGCGTCGAGATAACCTTCATGGCGCCCGGTTGAAGCATTGTGGCCAACAGGGCCCGCGATGAAGGCGATACGTTGATGGCCCAGTTCAACAAGATGGCGCACCATTTCCATAGCCGCCAGGCGGTCATCCAGGCGCATTACAGGTGTGTTCTCAGGTTGGCGCGCCGGCGACAAACTCGCATATGAAGTGCCATTATCCTTGAGCAATGCCAGTATGTCCGGGTCATCACAAAGTGGCGGTGTCAAAACGACGCCATCCGCGCGTGAGGTCAGCAGGAAGCTTTGCAGGCGATCCAGAAAGTCAGGCGCCTTGCGATCCACGGGTTCAGGCAAAAGAAAATAGCCATTGGCGCGGCATGCCTCGTAAATGCCGGTATTCACGGCTGTGATATATTCAGGCACCGGATTGTCATGCAAATGCGCGATTAAGAATGATCTGGCACCAGCCAGGCTTCGCGCCGCAGGATTGGGTCTATACCCAAGTTCGCGCGCTGCTTTCATGACCAGTTCGCGCTTTGCAGGTCGCACATTTGGTTCATTGTTGAGAACCCTGGAGACCGTTTTGGCGGACACGCCTGCCTTTTCAGCAACGTCGTCTATCGTGATGGCGCGTGGGGGGCGACTTAGGCCCATATTATGTCTCTCCGTCTTGCCCTTTTCTGGCGCATTCCATGACTGAACGCAATCTGTCCGTGTGCGGTTGCTTTTCCACCGCATATGATTGCCATCAGAATTGGAAATAGACAAATGGCGACGCTTCCAATGGATAAAGCGCGAGCAATATGCCCGAAAGGACGCCAAGACTGCCCCAATAAAGTGTTGGCCTGCGGAGAACCGCGAGATTTCGAAGGTGTTTTGTCGCGCCTCTTCCTAATAAAGCATCAAGGGCAATAAGGGGAATGACAAACCAGACCCAGACGCTGAGCTCGGCGCTACCGCCTTCGCGGAATCCGGTGAAAGCCGCCCAGATCGTGATCGTGTCGGTAAAATTCTCGGCTCGAAACGGCACCCAGGTCAACAGCACAAAGAGCTGAGTCGCGATCAGTCCAAGTCCAAACTTCAAAGCGATGTCTTTTCGGAACATCGCTTTTTGAAAGACCAGCGCCGCGCCGTGCATGGCACCCCAGGCGACAAAGGTCCATGCGGCCCCATGCCAGAGTCCACCGAGCAGCATAGTCGCCATCAAGTTACGATAATTCTTTAGTTTACTGACACGGTTTCCACCCAGCGGGATGTAAACATAATCGCGCAACCAGCTCGATAGAGAAATGTGCCAGCGCCGCCAGAAATCATCGATCGAAGGGCTAGAATACGGATAATCAAAATTCTTTGGAATGTAGAAACCGAACCAGCGCGCGACACCGATCGCCATCAGTGAATAGCCCGCAAAATCAAAATAGATCAGCCCGGCGAATGCGAGTGTGCCTCCGACCAGGGACAGGTTAGACCAGGCCGCGAGAT
The DNA here is from genome assembly GCA_964352865.1 of uncultured Hyphomonas sp. Taxonomy (GTDB): domain Bacteria; phylum Pseudomonadota; class Alphaproteobacteria; order Caulobacterales; family Hyphomonadaceae; genus Henriciella. Next base: position 3,497 of record CAYGUD010000088.1, on the reverse strand, counting down.
CGGTATCTCCCGTCACCAGGGCATTGCCATAGATCGGATCGACAAATTGCGCGAGATTGTCCGCGACACCGGCTTTATAGGCAAAGCCTAGCAGGAAAGCTCGCAGGCCAGCAAAGAACAAGGCGCTGGATAGCTTCTTCTCGCGCTCCATCTGCGGAAAGAAGCTGGAGGCGCGAACGATCGGTCCAGCGACCAATTGTGGAAAGAAAGCAATGTAGAGCGCGACCCGGCGCAGCCGAGGCTCAGGTGGCATGTCTCCACGTGCGACATCGACCATGTAGGAAATCGCTTGAAAGACGTAGAAGCTTATCCCGACGGGTAGGAGAATATTCATTGCCGTCCAACCGGGATCGACCCCGACTGTGGCCAGCATGGCCCTGGCGCTATCGGCAAAAAATCCGAAATATTTAAATACCGCGATGACAGATAGGTTGAATAAGATTCCCGCAATCAACGCATAGCGGCGTTGAAAATCCCCTGGCCGGCGGGTGGCAACATATTTCGCAACCAGCCAGCTAACCAGAATGACGCCAGCGATGAGGCCAAGGAATCGCCAGTCCCACCAGCCATAGAAAATCGTACTGCCAACGAGCAGAAGACTTAGCCGGTCTTCTTTGTCCTGCAGCAACCAATAGCCAGCAAATATCGCTGTTAGGAACACAAAGAAAGTGGGGTCCGTGAAAATCATGCGTCGGCTCCCAGAACTTCTGAGGCAATGATTTCATCGACCAGCCACGCATTATAGATCGCTGTACCACTATCCAGAAGGTGACTTGGGTCAAACCAGTGATCCCCGTTAAGGTTCTCCATCAAAACTGGATCGTTCGGTGATATACAGGCATGCTGGATAAACTCGCCCGCACAAAGACCGTCCATGTATGCCCGCGCCGCTGGGTCCAGCGTCGGTGGCTGATAATAGGCAATTTTCTGGACGCCCCGACCAAGCAGGCGGCCTTGTTGTTGATAGCGGAAGGAACGGATCCATTGCGGTCCCTGAAAGGTTGAAACCGGTTGCTGTTTCAAAGCTAGAGCCGGTTGGCTCTTCGCCCGCGCTTCCACTTGCGGATCATAGGCTGGCAGCGCGTCAATTTCAGATGCTGGCTCCCCGCCCGCAATCAGACCTACATTGAAAAAGTTGAGGGTCGTATGAAGTCCGAGATAGGCTGAATCCAATAAGCACCCTTTAGCACCATCGCAGGCGCCTCCAAGAATACCGAAACTGGTCCATGCCGCGCGTTCGAGATCGAATTGCTCGATCGCCCGCGCACTGAATTTCGAATTGCCGAACATGTAAGCTGCGCGCTCATCGAAATCTCTTGCAACTTCGATGAAGACAATGTCCGGCACCCGTCCGGATTGTTCTATGAATTGGTTGAGATGGGCATCGCGCTCCGGAATTGAGGCAGCTTCGATTGAAAGATTAACGACGCGGTGCGGAAAGCCCTGTTCACGCAGCGCCAATGTCAGACGTTCCGGATCGATGCCGTTTCGGGAATAGCTCGCCCCCGTAAATACGATGATCGGTGCATCGTCCTGCGTCGCTTCGAGCACTGCTGCCTGGACGAATCGGTCGAAATCCGTTGTGCGGCCAATATCATTCGTGGCCGCCAGTGACTTCACAGCAAGCGCAGTGACCAGCAATCCAACCAGAAATGCTGAAATCGAGATCAAACGTGACCCAGCCAATGGCAGTTTCAAGCCATGCGCCAGGATCAGCCCCAGTCCAGCTAAAGCAAACAAGCTCCAATGCATGAATGTTGTCCTCTCCGACCGCGCCAGTTTGGAACGTTTCCAACTCGCCTGAGAGGAGAAGCAAATCGCTTGCCAACTCGCCTAATAGGGAGTCATGCAGCGGGGTCGGGGTCGGTATTCGCCATAGCGCGCATCATGAAAAGCGGAATTGACCCGCGCTCCGTCATCACCCAATCCAGCGGGACATCGTGAGGTTCAGCTGGAACGGATTCAACTTCCTGACCAAAAAACGCAAGCCCACAGACAAAGACCCGCCCCTTTTCGCGTAGCCTTGTCAGCGCGCGGTCATAATGTCCTTTACCATAACCAAGCCTATTGCCACTGCGATCGAAGCCGAGAAGCGGGGCTATGACCAGAGTTGGGTTAACTTCAGGCACGCCATCATTTGGTTCCAGCAAGCCAAATGGTTTCCGCTCCAGCATATCGCCGCGCTGATAGGCGCGGTAGACCATACTGCCATCGTTCTGGACGCATGGCAGAGCGAGCTCCGCGCCCGCCTTAATCAGCTTGGACATAAGTGGGCGCGGATCAATCTCGCTGCCGATGGGCAAATAGACCGCCACTGTCGGGCCATATCGCTCAAACAGTTTCAATGGGAACTTATCAGCCAGGGTTTCACCCGCGTCCGGATCGCGAGCGGAAAGTTCATCACGAAGGATTTTCAAGTCAGCGCGCAAGTCATCCTTTGATTGCGTCATACCGGCTCCGGCTCTTCAACCGGCATATCTGCAAGGCCAACCAATGCACGTGCATAAGCGCGGGCTGAGAAGGGCTGCAGATCCTCCGCTTTCTCACCAATGCCAACAAAGTGGATCGGCAGAGCATGCGCCTCGGCAATCGCCACCAAAACGCCGCCCTTTGCTGTACCATCCAGTTTGGTCATCACGATACCAGAGACATCGGCTGTGTGCCTGAACGCCTCGACCTGGCTAAGCGCATTTTGCCCGACCGTAGCATCGAGCACGAGGATCACATCATGGGGTGCTTCTGGATCGAGCTTGCGCGTCACGCGAACGATTTTCGCGAGTTCCGCCATGAGTTCTGTCTTGTTTTGCAAACGCCCCGCAGTGTCGACCAGGACCAGATCCAAGTCTTCTGCTTTGGCTTTTTCAACAGCTTCATAGACTAGTCCTGCGGCATCCGCGCCGGTTTCCTTGGCCAGGACCGGAATGCCGGCGCGCTCGCCCCAGACCGTCAATTGTTCAATCGCTGCCGCCCGGAACGTATCGCCAGCGACAAGCAGGGCCTTCGCGCCCTGCTCTTGGAGCTTTGAAGCGATCTTGCCGATCGTCGTGGTCTTTCCGGAGCCATTGACCCCGACAAACAAAACCACGCGCGGCCGCGAGCCTTCAGAGAAATCAACGATCTCTTCGCGCGGCGACATAATGGCTTCGATCTCATCAGCCAGCGCGAGTTTGATTTCCTCGTCAGTAACGTCCTTGTCCATACGAGATTTTGCGAGATTTTGAACAATCTGGGCCGAGACTTTGCCGCCCATATCCGAGGTGAGCAGAATATCTTCCAGATCTTCCAGCGCCTCATCATCCAGCTTTCGCTGCGAGAACAGACTGGAGATGGAATTGCCCATTTTGGACGATGATTTTGCGAGTCCGGATGAGAGTTTCGAGAAGAAGCCTGGTTGGACAATTTCCGCGTAGGGATCGGGCTCACCGCGCGCGATCGCGGCTTGCCGTTCCGCTTCACGGCGCGCACGCTCTTCGGCAAGTTGCTGACGCAGCTCCTCA
>CAYGUD010000087.1:3690-8054 GCA_964352865.1 uncultured Hyphomonas sp. | reverse complement strand
CCCAAGGCATCGCGCCTTTATAAACCAGCTTCTGAGCCTGGGCCTGGCGCGCAAACAAGATGCGGTTGCCGACAAAACCAGGGCAAACGCCGACCAGGGTCGCGATCTTATTGATCGTCTTGGCGAGATCCATGCTGGTCGCGATAACGTCGTCGGCGGTGTGATCCGCGCGGACAATCTCCAGCAGTTTCATAACATTGGCGGGCGAGAAGAAGTGCAAGCCGATAACGTCTTCTGGGCGCTTGGTGACGCCGGCAATCTCGTCGATATTCAAGGCGGAGGTATTGGTCGCGAGGATCGCGCCGGGCTTGGCGATGCGGTCGAGATCGGTGAAGATTTGCTTCTTCAGATCCATGTCCTCGAACACAGCCTCAATGATCAGGTCACAATCGGCAAAATCTTCCATGGATAGTGTGCCGTTGAGGCGGCTCATCCGCTCGTCGACTTCTTCGACCGGGAAGCGGCCCTTGTCGGCGCTGCGTTGATAATGGCCGCGCACGACGCTCAGTCCGCGATCAAGCGCTTCTTGCTGGCGCTCAAGAATGGTCACCGAGATGCCCGCGGTTGCAAAGTTCATCGAAATGCCGCCGCCCATCGTGCCTGCGCCGATCACCCCGACTTTCTCGATTTTACGGCGCGGTGTATCGGCTGGAACGTCCGGAACCACCCAAGCGTCGCGCCCGGCCTGGGCGATATAATCGGAAACTTCCTGCGGGGTCATAGAAATAGCGGGCATGGGGGAGCCTTCTTGCGTTGTGAGTGTGATTGCTGCGCACTCTATGACAAGACGGCGCCAAATTGAAAGTGTCACGAGACCTTGCCGTCGCGGCGTCTAGGACTCGCCCGCACTGCCAAGCGGTTTCACAGTCCAGAGGACAAAACCGTCCTTACGGAAGCGGTGCCAAGTCGAGTGGCGCCACATATCCGGATGAGACGCCAGATTGTGTTTCACAGGGTTGCCGTGAATATAGCCAATGTGGCGTTCCAGATCGACCAGGTCTCTGATCTTGTAGTCCCAATAGCGTTGATGCCACAGCGCGTAATTTCGTTTCTTTCGCGGCATATGTCCGCCCGCCAGTATTCGCTGCGTGAACCCAGCTTGCAGGTTTGCGACCCGGCGAGCGCTATCCATGTCGTCATTCGGAAGCGTCCAGATCAAATGCATATGATCGGGCAATATGACCGCAGCAATTGTGTCAAACGGGTACAGCGCCTCGACTTCGCGTGAGCTTTCGGCCAGCAGGCCGGCATGCTCGGTCAGCAAAGTGCTGTTCTCGTCTGCCAGGTTCAGGGTGAAAAACCACGTCCGACCCGGGTGAAAAAGAGACTCATAAGCGCTCATGCGCGCATACAAGCAAGGCTCGGGCCGATCTCGCAAGTTGCAGATAAGTCATGTTTTTGTGAGGCAAAGTCCCGATTTGGGTTAATCGCACCAGGTCGGTTTCACGGTCTCGCTCAACCACGGTTTGGACAGACCTTGTTTTGCCAGGAGCCAGCCAATGTGAGTGCCATCCAGGTAAACATGTGCGCGGGTTCGGCCGAACCGATCGGTGCCTTCTGGTTTGAAGGTCAGAGTCTGGCTCTGCGCGAATAGGTCTTTCGCATACGCTTCAACCTCTACACCGAGGTCATTTTCAGCTGGGCAGCCGGCGCTGTCGCCAGTTTCAGGGCTATCCCAGCCAATCAGGCGCAGACGGATCCGCTCGGTTCCGCGATCAGTCAGGCGTTGTAGCTCAAACGTATCGCCATCCACGGCCAGAACATCCCTGACCGGCGCGTTCACACAGCGTGCCCCGGCTTCCTCACAGAGATTTGCAGGCTTTGGCGGCAGATCAGCGCCGCCGCAGGCCGTCAGACTTAGCGAGAAGAGAAATAGAAGGGAGCGCATAGGGCGCGTTGGGCGCCCGTTCGCATCGCCGTCACCTTGCGCTTGTTGCGACCGGCCGCGCCTCACTTGAAACACGCCGCGACATCCGCGAGCCAGGCGCGGACATTGTCCTTTTGGGCTTCAGAGGCGCCGTGGCGAACGAGAATGAGGTCTTTCTCCGGCACCAGCACAATATATTGGCCATCATAACCATTGGCGGAAAAGCTCCCTGGGCCAGCCAGGTTGAGCCACCAATGTGCGCCATACCCCATGGGCTCTTCTTCTGGGACATTTGGCGTCGGGGTTCTGGCATGATCGATCCAGGTTTTCGGCAGGACCTGTACGCCATCCCAAAGACCGCCGCGCAGATATAGTAAGCCAAATCGGGCGAAGTCACGAGCCGTACAAAAACAAAAGCTTGACCCGAGAAACGTCCCCGCTGTGTCGAACTTGGGTTGCGCCGATGACATGCCGATCGGTGCCAGCAGCTTGTCGCGCATGAAGGCTTCAAAACCGTCGCGATCGAGATTGAGGGCCTCGGCCAGCAAGCGGCAAATGATGTTCGTCGTGCCGCTGGAATAGGACCAGAAGGTTCCGGGTGTATGTTCGAGCGGTAAACTCGCGGCAAAATGCGCGACATCGTCGCTGCCTGAGCCAAACAGCATTTCAATTGTGTGCGAGATGCCCGAATTCTCGTAATCCTCGGTGAATTGCAGGCCCGACGACATGCGCAGCAAATTGTCCAAAGTGATCGATGCGCGCGGATCATCCGGACTCTGCCATTCGGAAACGTTCACAGGCGCGTTGAGAGACAATACGCCTTGCTCAACCGCAAAACTGACCAGAGCGTGGGTCATCGATTTGGCCATCGACCAGGAATGATAGGTGTCGTCTGCGCCATAGCCCTCGGCATATCGCTCTTTGACAATCTGCCCGGACTGAATGGCAATAAAAGCGTGCGTTTGCCCCAACGCGTCGAGATCTGTGAAAGCGGAATCGATCAAGCGGTCCAGCGTTTGGCGATCTGTCCCTTTCGGAACATCGCCAAATGGCCAGGTCTGAGTTGGCCAAGGTGTTTCTTTCGGTTGCGCGGGAAGAGGGGGAAGACTGCTAATGGAAGCCATTCGCACATTTAGGCGACGGCAACGAGCGCGGTCAAGCGAACGCTCGCGCCCGTGACGCGGGCTTACGCTCACGGGATCTTCTCATTATTGCGATTGGGACAATTGTGTTGTCTCAAACTGCCCGGTTTTCCGCACGCGCTCACGTTGCCATTTGCTTCGTCAACGAGGTTTGAGGAGTGTTTTTTATGGCAAGTCTGAGTTTTGTGCAGCACGCGTTTCAGGCCTCTATTGTGGGAGGGGTGGTGATCTTGGCGACTACGAGTGCGAGCTTCGCGGCGCCCTCACAGTCAATCCCATCGGCAAGTGAGATGCCGAATGCCGGAAGTCTGGCCGCGACTGGAATTCTCTTCTCCGCGCTCATGATTGCCGGGTTACTCAATCACGCTCAACCGAAACTGCGAGCCTTGGGAACAGGACTGGCAGGCGTCGCGTGCTTCGGGATTGTCGGCTGGTTCCTCGCCGCCTTAGGAACGGGGGTTTTGGCAGACCCCAAACCGTTTCAGGCCCCTATGGATGCGTTGAAGCCCTTCTTGCTCTGGGCTCAGACCGGCACAGCTCTCGTCGGCGGTTTAGTTCTGTTCGCTGTCGCGGCGCGACAAATGAAAAGCGAGCGGAGACTGGTTTTGTCGAATGCTAACGAAACAACGCGCTATGGCCGTGTGTCTCGAACGATCCATTGGACGACAGCCATCTTGTTCATTGTGATGATCCCGATGGGAATTTTCATGTCCATGATCCCTTCGGATTCCTGGCTTCGCATCGAATATGCCGTCGCGCACGAGACGATTGGCGTGATTATTCTGGGGCTGGTGATCATGCGGGTCATCTGGAACCGGCGTTCAAAGCGACCCGAACTCGATCCGTCATTGAAGCCGTTAGAGCGCAAACTCGCGCATCGTGCCCACTTAATCCTCTATTTTCTTATGTTTGCTGTCCCCATTACCGGCTACGTCATGACCACAATGCATGGGTTTCCGCTGTCCTTCTTTAACCTGAAAATCGGTGCACTTTGGGGGGAAAGCGGGCTGTACGTTGTCTGGGGCCTGTTCCATAAATACATTCTGCAATACGTGATTTATCTGATCCTTGGGGCTCATATTCTTGGCGCGCTCAAGCACCAAATTATCGACAAACATGACAATGCTCTGAAGCGAATGGTCTCTTAGGGAGGCAGCGAAGTATGCGACTTTTTATGGGGGCCTTGAAAACGAAAAGGCCGCTCGAATTAACGAGCGGCCTTCGTGAGCCGGTTTAGCTCTTGAATTCTGACAGCGTTCAACAGAGCTGCCGGGCCTGATCAGATGGCTCGTGGAGGTTGCTCCACAAGACTACCATTACAAACGAATCCGATCGCCTCACCTGGTTTCTCACTT
>CAYGUD010000087.1:0-3680 GCA_964352865.1 uncultured Hyphomonas sp. | reverse complement strand
CACTTGACATTGGATCACCTCCTTTCAGTTGTTGAACAAATCCGGGGCCACGCGAGCTCGCCGGATAAACAGGATTAAGCATGAGTCTTGCCTAATGAAAGATGAATGTGATCGCGTCGGCAAAAAATTTTTCTTAGCGACCATAAAAAACGCCCTCTGAGCGAACTCAAAGGGCGTTTCTGAAGCGCGAGAGGGAAGCGCCTCGGGGTTAGTCGGCCAGGGCTCCGATCACCAGGCCAATGATCGCACCCGTGGCAATCGAGGCGAGGATTGCATCGCCGCTATCATAGTCGTGGACCCAGTGATGTCCGTGCGGTGGATCGTAGAGGCCCCAATAATTATAGTCGCCGATAATGATCGAATTGTCGTGATAGCCATAATGCCCGCCAATGCGGTATCTTGGGGTGTAGTAGCTATCATAGACGAAGTTAAACGTCGGGCGCGAATAGTAATAATACGGACGGTGGCCGCCATAGTAGTAAGCGCGCGGCGAGTAGTGCCGGAAATTGTGGCGACGATACTGATGGCGATAGTGATAGCCATTATTATGTCGACGATAATACCGGTTGAAATCCCGGTGATTTCGATAATGCCGGTCACTGCGATAGTGGCGGTTATTGTGATAACGATTATGCTGCCGGGTACGCACATCTCGGCGCGCCTGGCTGTAACCGCGATCATAGGAATTGCGTCTGATCTGGCGGTTTTCACGGCGATTATCGGCGCGGCGGTCGGCTCGTCGATCCTGTCTCTGCTCAAAGCGACGGTCCGCCCGGCGGTCCTGCCTTTGTTCGAAGCGACGATCAGCACGCCGGTCAGCGCGTCTTTCCTGACGTTGCTCGACTTGCCGATCATTGCGGCGTTCGGCGCGGCGCTCCTGACGCTGTTCTACTTGCCGGTCATTACGGCGTTCAGCACGTCTTTCCTGACGGCGTTCGCCGCCTCGGAGTTCGCCATTGTCGCGACGCGCATCGCGCGCCGTATCTCGGCGTGTGATGCTTCGCTCGCCGCGAATAGTATTGTCACCGGTGCGGACATTCCCGCGGGCCTGGCGGCGGTTTTCACGACGTTCAGCCCGTGCCTGACGATTCTGATCGCCGCGTGCAGGACTATTATCTCTGGAAATTTGCGGTCTTCGCTCGCGGTCGCTGCGGTCTGCATAGGCGACCGGCGCGAGCGTTGCCGCTGTCAGGGCAATTGCTGCGACGCTTGAAGTCAATTTTGAGAGGATGGACATGAGCCGTCCTCCTTTCTGTAATACGGCGCCCCCTTGGCGCCCGCAGTTTCGGCTGCTCGTGACAAGCCTTACAGACAACTCTAGGAATGCCGCCTGAATTGACCCTGAACGGAGCTTTCATGTCCAGCAGCGATCACGTATTTGTGACGGAATCGATCCAGGTGCCGGAATGGGAGCTGAGCGAACGGTTTATTCGTGCCTCAGGGCCTGGCGGTCAGAATGTCAACAAAGTCTCGACGGCGGTCCAATTGCGCTGGAATGTCCTGGCCAGCTCGATTCCAGCGCCGGTCAAAGCGCGGTTTCAGCGTCGCTATGCAAGTCGGATAACCCAGGATGGCGATCTTATCCTCGAAGCCAAGGATCATCGTAGTCAGGGGTTGAACCGCGAAGCGGCCCGTAAACGCCTGGCCGACATGATCCGCACCGTCGCTGAACCGCCGCGTCGCCGGATCAAGACCAAGCCCACACGGGCATCCGTGCGCCGTCGGCTGACGTCAAAAAAACAACGCGGGGCCGTGAAAGTGCTGAGGGGTAAAATCGGCGATGATGACTAGGCCGCGTCGGCATCCCGGAACGGAAGAACATCGGTGACAATGTAAACCAGCGGTGTGACGCCATGCGAGGCGATGGTGACATATTCGCCGGGCCGGAAGGTGTGATCACCGAGCCGGTAGCCATCTTCATCCGGGCCTTCCCGGTCTTCGTCATAACGAATGCGCCAGTGGCTGCCATTATGGGTTAGCCAGCCATCCGCCACTTCATTCGGATCGGGATGGAAGCGCTTAACTTCACAATATTCCTTGTTCGCGCGCCAGTCTTCGAGGTCGATACGCCCCTTGGCATCGAGTGGGGCGATCATCACATATCCCTGACGGTCATCACCCTCAGGTGCGATCTCGTTTCGAGCAAGACGCAATACGATTTGTTTCAAGGCCATGTTTATGCTCCGCGAGTGTGTTTCGCCGCATCAACATTGCTGCGGCGAGAGCCGCGCACTGAGTCGTTTCGTTTTGAGCAAATTCGGGGTTTGCCCGCGGGAATCCGTCTTCAGCCAAGGCTCTATCATTGACTTAGGAACGGACTCGCCGCGCGCGTATGAGGAAGACTACTTAGTGTTTCTCATTGAGGACGATCGAGCTTCCCGGCGCGATACGCGACAATGCAATCCACAGCGTCGCGCTTCACATGACTGTCCGTTTCCAGGATCGAGCGACCTTCACCAGTGAACCGGTTATCATCGCAGGTGTCATCGTTCGCGTATTCGCCAGAATTGTTGCCAAAATCGAGATAGAGCGTCAGTTCACCCGCTTCATAAAGGGTTTGGCAATCCGTGGCGTCGTTCAGGACGTGGCTGCGTTGATAGTCCCACAGATCGCCGTCTTCCTCGAAGCGGGCATCGTCGCAAGCCCCGTCATTGGCGTAGGCCCCACCATCTTCACCGAAATCAATCTCGCTAACAGAGAGGGGTGTATTGGCCTCAATCTCAGTGTTTTGTTCGTCTCCCACGTTTTCCGCGATGGCCAGTGCGTTGAGAACATTTGTTCGAATATTCCCAATCGTCTGGCCGTCATCCAGAATCAAATACCGGCTCAGGTATAGGCCGCCCTCATTCGAGGTCGCTTTGATGGCCGCCCAACGTTGATTGATGTCATTGGCTTGTTCGGCTGTGAATTCGCCTTCGTAAATAATGTAGATCTCGAGCCCCAGGCAGTCCGGACCGTCCTGACAGGCTTTACCCTGCATGGCATAAACGAGTTCAGTGTCACTTGAAGAGTCCGGGTAGACGGCGAGGACGCCGATTTGGTCCTCTAAGTCGCGCCGTACTGTGTGATCCAGCGATTCAGCGATAAATCTGATCGTCTCCTGATTGAGCGAAGTTGCGAGTTCTTCGTTTCGGCTGGTGTCTTCGGCCACGGCCGAGAAGCTCATTCCAAGCGCAATCGCGCCGGCTGTGAATAGTCTCATATCGATCCCCATCTGGACTTTTTCTCAATTTCTCACGCTAAGAAATTTCGTGCAAAGTGACTGTGATCTGACAAAATGGCAATGTTCGGGCAGAGGTTTGGCGACATGAATGTCACCCGAATGCCTCGCTCACGCTCAGTTGCAAGAGGGTATGATTTCCTGGGATCATGATAAATCGTATCATGAAACCTCGAGCAGCCGCGCTTGCCCTTGCGGCGCCTCTGCTCTTCGCTGCACCAGCGCTGGCCGACCATGGCTATTCTGGCAAACGCGTCACAGGCAGCATTTCGGTGCAGACCGGAAACGGTGCCTTGCAATTCAATGTCGACAATCGCGGTTATGGGACGGTCGGATACAACACCAATCGTCGCTACGGCCATGATGGTTATTACGGCGATCGCCGCGCACACCGTCAGATGAAACGCCAGGCGATACGCGCTTGCCGAAGAGCGATTCGGGATGAAGCACATTATCGTGG
>CAYGUD010000086.1:0-8123 GCA_964352865.1 uncultured Hyphomonas sp. | reverse complement strand
GCAACGCGAGCGATTTGAAGACCAAATGCGCTTGGCCGACAAAGGCGATGACGAGCGCTGGGGACAAATGGAATGGCGCAAACCCGAGTGCGCAGAACGCGCCGAGCAGGATGGCAAACAGGATCGCAGTCATGCCGCGCGTGCGGGCGACAGCTTCGTGCACCGCTGTCAGCACGCGCAAGCCGTGGCTGCGCGGTGTTTGGTGTTCAATCATGAGGTTTGCTCCGAAGCCGGTTGGCGCACGACCAGGCGATGAATCCGCCGGACATCTGATTCCAGTATTTCAAGATCGACCCCTTTGGGATGCGGCAGGACTTCGCCGCGAATTGGAACCCGGCCTGCCAACGCAAATGCGACGCCGCCCAGCGTGTCGACATCATGATCTTCAAGCTCCAGCTCGAGACCGGTTTCCTTGGCAAAGTCTTCGGTCTCCATACGGGCATCAACTTCCCAGGCCAGCCGCCCGCGGCGCACCAGCATCGCGACTTCTTCGTCATGTTCGTCTTCAATGTCGCCGACAATTTCCTCGACCAGATCTTCGAGGCTGACCAGGCCATCCGTGCCGCCATATTCGTCGACCACCAGCGCCAGATGGGTCCTTGAGGCCTGCATTTTGACCAACAGGTCAGTCAGTGGCATCGCCGGCGGCACGAACAGGATGTCACGTCGCAGACGCTCCAGAGGCACGTCATCGGGGCGCGGCGCATCGCCATTCGCGCGGGCAATTTCTGTAATCACATCACGAATGTGAACGACGCCAACCGGATCATCCAGGGTGTCACGATAGACGGGCAAGCGCGAATGCGCTTCATGTGCGTAGAGCTGGATCAGATCATCGAGGCTGGTTGTCAGTTCGACGCCAATAATCTCGGCTCTCGGAATCATCACGTCTTGGACCCGCGCGCGCTCAAAATCCGCGATGCGCAGGCGCATCTCCGCTTGAGACGGAGCAGCAGGTTCTGCTGCTACAGGCTCGACAGGGTCTTCGCTGTTTTTGTTAAAGAGCCCAAACAGGCCTATGCGTCGTTCCGACATTACCTTCAATGATCCCGCCTATGCGTATCCGAATCGCCAATTAAGTATATGGATCAGGCCAGCCTAGTGATGCAAGCGCAGCGATCTCTAACGCCTCCATTTCGACAGCCTCTGTGTCATCTTTGTGGTCATGTCCCAAGAGATGCAACAAGCCATGAATTAACAAATGCGATAAGTGTTGCGGCAGTGAAAGGCCGCGTGTCTCAGCATCCCCGAGTGTGACGCCAAGCGCGACAGCGATATCACCAAGGAATGGCTTGTCCATTGCGTCAGCCGGAAATGACAGCACATCAGTCGGGGCGTCTTTGCCGCGCCAGTCCCGGTTCAGGGCTTGAATCTCGTCATTACCGGTCAACAGGACGCTGACATTGCCTGCGGCAGCTTTTTGATCCGCCGCCGCCGCCAGTGCCGTTTCGCAAACCGTTTGCAAATCAGGGATCAGCTTTTCCCAGCTTTCATTGGCAACACGCAGATCCAGCTCAATCACGGCCAGATCTCTCCGCGTCATTATCATAGGCCTGAATAATCCGGCTGACCAATGCGTGGCGCCGGACATCGCGGGCCGAGAAGGTCACGTGCCCGACCCCTTCCGTGCTGCCCAATATCCGCAAGGCATGGGCCAGACCAGATTGCTGGTTTCGCGGTAAGTCTACCTGGCCGGGGTCACCGGTGACCACCATGCGGCTGTCACGGCCGAGCCGGGTCAGCACCATTTTCATCTGTGCAACAGTGGCGTTCTGCGCTTCATCCATAATCACGAACGCGTTCTTCAGCGTTCGTCCGCGCATGAACGCCAGCGGCGCGACTTCAATGACGCGCTTTTCGCGCAGGCGACCGGCTTGATCCGCGCCGAGGGTTTCGTCCAGCGCATCCCAGATCGGCCGCAAATAGGGTTCGACTTTCTCTTCCAGATCGCCGGGCAAGAAGCCGAGATTCTCGCCCGCTTCGACGGCGGGCCGCGTAATGATCAGGCGTCCGGCAGCTTTATTCTTCAGCGCCGCAGCCCCGGCCGCGACCGCGAGAAAAGTCTTGCCGGTTCCGGCTGGGCCGACGCCGAAAATCAAGTCATTCTCTGTCCCGGTCAGCAGGTCCAGATATTTGGCCTGGGTATTGGTTTGCGCCTTGATCGGCACTTTCAGCCCGGTCAGCGTTCGATAATTCTGGTTCGGTGTGCGGGCCTGCTCGAGCGCGCCTTCGAGGGCCCCGATTCCGGCATCCAGGTTTTGCGCCAGAACCGTTTCAAACACTGTCAGGGCAAGTTCTGCGGTCGCCATTGCTTCCTTAGAACCCTCCAGCTTGATCCCGCCGCCCTGGCTTTCTGCTTTCAGGCGGCCGTCCGCGAGCTCGGTCTCCAGATAGAGCAAGTTCATGTGGTTGGGGCCACAAATGACGGGTAGCAAAGAGGCGTCTTTGGGCGTCCAGACCTGGCTCAAGCGGCAACCTCTTTTGACTGTTTGGTCAGTGTGCCGGAGAGCGAGCTCATCGTTGCGCCGCCAATAGCAACGTCGACAATCTGACCAGAAAGCTCAGGCGCGCCGTCAAAGTGGACCGATTGCAGCCAAGGTGAGCGGCCGTGCATCTGGCCCTCTCTGCGACCTTTGCCCGTCACCAGCACCGGAATGGTCTCGCCGATCTTGGACTGGTTGAAGCGGGTCTGTTGTTCGCGCAGCAGGGCTTGCAAAGCTTGCAGGCGCTCATTCTTCACATCTTCAGGCACCTGCCCGAACATTTCAGCGGCGGGTGTGCCGGGGCGTTCGGAGTATTTGAACGAGTATGCGATCGCGTAATCAACTTCCCGTACCAGATCCATTGTGTCTTCAAAGTCTTTGTCGCTTTCACCTGGAAAACCGACAATGAAGTCAGAAGCCAGCGCGATGTCAGGGCGCGCCTCTTTCATCCGCCGCATGATGTCGAGATAATGCTCGCGCGTATGGCCGCGATTCATGGCCTTGAGAATATTGTTTGAGCCCGATTGTACCGGGAGATGAAGGAAGGGCATCAATTCCGGCGTGTCAGCATGCGCGGCGATCAGGTCGTCATCCATGTCCCGCGGGTGGCTGGTAATATAGCGCAAGCGGTCAAAGCCGCCAATTTTGGCGAGGTGTCTGACCAGTTGCGATAATGTCCACTCATCGCCGCCCTCAATCGCAGGTGCGGCACCGTGATAGGCGTTCACATTCTGACCTAGCAACGTGATTTCACGGACACCCTGTGAGGCCAGACTGCGCGCCTCGACTGTGACATCGTCGACCGCGCGCGACAGCTCCGCGCCGCGCGTATAGGGGACAACGCAGAACGTGCAGAATTTATCGCAACCTTCCTGCACCGACAGAAACGCCGTCGGGCCGTCAGCTTTTCGAGCCTTCGGTAGCGCGTCAAATTTCTCAAGCGTCTCAAACTCGGTTTCAAGCCGTTCACCTGTTGAGCGATGCACGCGGGCAATCATTTCCGGCAGTTTGTGATAGGCTTGCGGTCCGAGAACCAGGTCGACAGCTGGCTGGCGGCGCATGATTTCAGCGCCTTCGGCTTGCGCCACGCATCCGGCCACGGCGATGGTCATCTCGCCGCCTTGAGCTTGTTTCATCCGTTTGATCTTGCCGAGTTCGGAATAAACCTTCTCGGTGGCTTTTTCGCGAATGTGGCACGTGTTCAGCACCACGAGGTCGGCGCCCTCAGCTTGTTCCACTGGGGTATACCCAATCGGCGCGAGCACATCTTTCATGCGCTCACTGTCATAGACGTTCATCTGACAGCCATAGGTCTTGATAAAGACCGTTTTACTCGGTGTATCTGGGGTCGTTTTGGTCATCGGGCGGCTTATGAATGAAAACCGCCCGAAAAGCCATATGCTGGTTCAGTTATCGCGATTAAAACATCGCGTAGAGGGCTTTTACAGCCACAACAAGAACAACTGATCCGAGCGCAGTCATAAGGGCAACATAAGTGCCCTGGCGGAGCTTCTCGTGGTCGAGAATAGGTCCGTTAAAAGAGTTGAGGCGGGTCTCCGCCTGATCGTGCATGGGAAGTGTGTTCATATCTATCTCCCTCCTGTCGAGCACATTAGTGGGCCTACCTAGTTAACATAGGCTGAAGCAAATACAACGTTACCGGACAAAAAATATGTGGCGATACGGATTAAAACTTGTACAGAACCGGATGGTTTTGGGGCCAAATCCCAAATAAACACTGCGGTTTCGGGGCAATGTTCTGGACGGCTGAGAAAAATGCAGTCATGGAAGCAAAATGACCCGTGTTCTGATCTTTAATAAGCCTTTTAACGTGCTGTCGCAGTTTACCGACAAAGGCAGCGAGGGGTCTGAGCGCCAGACTCTGTCGGACTTCATCGCCGTGCCAAATGTCTATGCGGCTGGCCGCCTGGACCGCGACAGCGAAGGCCTTCTGGTACTCACCGATAATGGAAAATTGCAGGCGCAAATCACCAATCCACGCAACAAGACGCCGAAAACCTACTGGGCGCAGGTCGAAGGTATTCCGGATGACGCCGCGCTTGCCGCGCTTCGAAAAGGCGTCACGCTGAAAGACGGCGTCACCTCCCATGCGGAAGTTGAAATGATCGAGACTCCGTCTGCGCTCTGGCCGCGTACCCCGCCGATCAGGGTGCGCAAATCGATCCCGGATTGTTGGTTGCAGATCACCATTACCGAAGGTCGAAACCGGCAGGTTCGCAGGATGACAGCATCTGTCGGTCATCCAACGCTGAGATTGATCCGTTACGGTGTCGGGAACTGGACTCTGGACGGCCTGGACAGCGGCGACTGGCGCGACGCCTAGCGCCGGGCGAGGCGGGCTTTCGTCATGCCTGCATGTGGCCTGGCTTTGGCGGGGTCATCTGACCAGTCATGCTTGGGATAGCGTCCGCGCATGTCTTTCGCCATATCGAGATAGCCGCCGGTCCAAAATCCCGGCAAATCGCGCGTCGTGGCGACGGGTTTGCCGCCCGGTGACAGGATTTGCAGGGTTACCGGCAGGCGGCCGTCCGCAACTGAAATATGCTGGACTGCGCCAAACAATTCCTGCGCTTTGCACTCGATCAGCGGGGCGCGTTCGTCCAGCCAGTCGATTTTCGCTTTGCGGCCAGAGGGCAGAGTGACACTCATCGGCGCTTTGTTTTCGAGGTCTCGGGGGAGCGGCCAATCGAGCCGCGCTGTCAGCGCATCACGAATGGTCGCGGCGTTGGGCACAGCAAATGAAGGGCCGGTCAGGGCCGGTGCAAGCCAATCCGACACCGAGGTCTGTAAATCGGGCAGGCTCCAGTTCGGCCAGGCCTCACCATAAACGGCTCTCAATGCCGAGACCCGGGCAAGAAATTCCACCACACTGCGATCTAGCCCGGTTGGCGCAAAGCCATCTACCACGAGATGATTGATGAAGGCGGCTTTTGCAATCTTCGCTGATGGTTTCGGCAGGGGCTGCTCATTTAAGATAATTGCCCCAAGCGCTTTGATGCGGCGGGCCTTGAAATTTCCTGTCTTGGCGTCGAACTCCGCTTCGTCGCGGGTTTCGACATCGCCAAAGTCGAACGCTTTGGCTTGGCTCAGCGCCGCCGCCAGTGTGATCCGCGCGGACTTCGCCCCGCCGACCATGTCGGCGACAACCAGCCAGTCTGATTTTGCCAGACCGGAGGCCGCATCAACTTGCCCGGCGCGGCCGGATGCCAGCAAGTACTGATCTTCGGAGCCGGCACGCTTGCGCGCAATCATGTCCGGCCAGCCTGCCGCCAATATCTCTGATGGAACGCCATTGGGCGGTGCCTTGCCGCCCCAGCGCGCCGCCTGTTGTCTGAGTTTCTGGGCGCGGGGTCCGCGATCCTGATCAAACCTGGCCAGGCGGTCGGACAGGTCCGCGCTATTGCCGCCAATGCCGCGCTCGCTGATCAGGGCAGCGATGCGTGCCGCTAAAGCTTTTTCCGAAGCCGTCGTCGCCCCGACAATCAAAGCGGCGAGACGCGGGGAAAGTGGCAGCTTGGTCATCTCCGCGCCTTTCCTGGTCAATGCGCCAGAGCTGTCCAATGCGCCGAGAGACACCAGGTCCTGCCGCGCCGCTTGCAGGCGGCCAGGGGCGGGCGGGGTCAGCCAGGTCAGCGCCTCCGGGTCAGACTCGCCCCATTCGGCAAGTGTCAGCCAGAGGCCAGAGAGATCCGCATTGCCTATTTCCGGGTCCGGGGCGGCGGTCAAACCGCGCGTTTCAGCTTCATCCCACAACCGATAGCAGATGCCCGGCCCGAGCCGGCCCGCACGCCCGCGCCTCTGGTCGACATTGGCCCGTGCTGCCCGGACCGTCTGCAGCTCAGTCGACATCCCGCCCGGGACATAACGCGGCACGCGCGCATAGCCGCTATCGACAACCACAGAGACACCCTCAATGGTTAGCGCGCTTTCGGCGATGTCCGTCGCTAGAACAACTTTCCGACCGCCATTGGCGCGCGGGCGGATCGCCGCGTCCTGGTCTTTCGGACTCATTGCGCCGAATAGCGGTGCAATCAGCATGTCCGCATCAATATTCAGGCGTTCGACTGTGCGCCGGATTTCGCCAGCCCCGGGCAAGAATGCGAGGATGGACCCTTGTGTTTCGCGCGCCGCCCGTTCGATCGCGCGGGCCATTTGATCCTCGAGCCGGTCTTTGCTGCGGCCCAGATAGCGGGTCTCAATCGGGTATTGTCGTCCTTCGCTCTCGATCACCGGGGCGTCGAGAATACGCGCCATTTCCGCCGTATCGAGTGTCGCAGACATGGCCAGGATGTGCAGGTCATCTCGCAATGCAGACTGGGTTTCGAGCGCCAAAGCGAGGCCAAGATCAGCGCTCAGGCTGCGCTCATGGATCTCGTCAAAAATCACGGCGCTGACACCGTTCAGCTCCGGGTCGGCGAGCAAGCGTCTGGTGAACAGGCCATCGGTGATCACTTCGATTTTGGTATTCTTGCTGATCTGGCGATCGATCCGGGTGGAGAGACCAATACGGTTGCCGAGTTTTTCGCCAAGCGTTTGCGCCATGCGGTTGGCGGCCATGCGCGCGGCAATCCGGCGCGGTTCGAGCATGACGATCTTGCCAGGCAAGGGGTCAAAGCCATCAATCAACCCGGCGAGCGCGAGCGGCACGCGTGTCGTCTTCCCGGCGCCAGGCGGCGCGCCGAGGATCAATCGCTGCTGTTCGCGCAGGGTTTGCGCAATCTCGGGCAGCAGCGTTTCGATAGGGAGCTCGATCATAAAAACAGTCATGTCGTCAGTCATGAGCTTTCGCAATCTCAAGATTTCAACTAAAGGCAGGCCTTACCCGTATGGTGGAGTGCCCATTCGTGACCCAGTCGCCTGAATTTTCTATCTGTGTGCCGATGCACAATGAATCCGGAAGCGCAGAACAGCTTATTGATGAAATTGCTTCGGCCCTTGCCGGGCGTGCCTTCGAAATGGTCATCACTGATGACGCTTCGACAGATGATACACGCGCTGTTCTGGTTGGCCTGAAAGACAAGTATCCTGAGCTGCGCGTCATCTCGCATCGCAAGAATGCGGGCCAGTCGCGCGCCTTGCGTACGGCGATCCAGCATGCGCGTGCGCCCATCATTGGCACCCTGGACGGCGATGGCCAGAATGATCCTGCCGACTTGCCAGCTTTGTATCGCAGTCTGACCCGCGCCGACGCGCCGGAAGGACTGACCATGGTCATGGGCCGCCGCGCCAGTCGCAAAGACTCGGCCTGGAAGAAGTTCGGCTCGCGCTTCGCCAATACGTTCCGCAAGCGCCTCTTGCGTGATGATTGCGATGATAGTGGCTGCGGGATCAAAGTGATGAAGCGAGATGTATTTCTGGCGCTTCCGTACTTTGACCACATGCACCGGTACATGCCGGCACTGATGAATGCCGAAGGGCACAAAGTCGAATTCCTGAACGTCAATCACCGTGAGCGCGGCACCGGACAATCAAAATATACCAATTTTGGCCGCCTGGCGGATGCTTTTTCTGATCTTCGCGGTGTTATGTGGTTGATCCGGCGTCGCCGCAACCCTGGCGGCGCTGACGAGATCTAGCGTTTCAGCGCTTCGAGAATGAAGGCAAGGCGGGCTTCGCGGC
>CAYGUD010000085.1:0-8158 GCA_964352865.1 uncultured Hyphomonas sp. | reverse complement strand
GGCCTGGATGGCTACGGCCTTTCAATCGAAGGCTGGCAGCCGCTCTCTGACAAGGACTAGACCACATGCACCGCATCCTCATCGTGAATTCACCGTATTACGCGCATATCTCTGAAGAGCTTGAGAAAGGCGCAAGGGAAGCTTTGGAAGCGTCCGGCGAGAACTGCAATGTCGAAACCATAATGGTTCCAGGCGCGTTTGAAGTGCCAGGGGCGATCGCGATGGCTGCCGATAGCGCTAAATATGACGGCTATATCGCACTTGGCTGTGTGATCCGCGGAGAGACCTCGCACTATGACTATGTTTGCGGCGAGAGCGCCCGTGGCCTGATGTATCTTTCAACGGATCGCCGACTGGCGATTGGATACGGCATTGTGACAGTCGAGAATGAAGCGCAGGCTCTGGCGCGTGCTGAGCGCAAGCAAAAGAACAAAGGCAAGGACGCGGCTGTGGCGTGTCTCGAAATGTTGAAACTGCGCAAGAAGTTCGTTCGTTAGTCTGATTGCCGCGAAACGCAGTCCGAACGCGCAAAGGGAATAGCTTTTTGCGCCTGCAAGTGGCAAAGGACCGGCGATGAGCGAACAGAAACTCCCATTCGAAGTGATCCGCGCGCGCCGGGCTGGTGCCCGGCTCGCAGCTGTGCAGGCTTTGTATCAAATGGAGCAGACCGGACAGAGCGGCAAAGCCGCGATCCGGGATCTGATGGATGACCGTCTTGGCGTTGGACCAGACGAGGACCCTGTCGAGGAAGCTGACCCGGACTTGTTCAAATCGATCGTCAATGCGACGATCGAGCATCAGACCATTGTTGATAAGGCGATCCTGGCGCGCCTTTCCAAAGGCTGGCGCCTTTCACGGCTCGATTCAACCACACGCTCGATCTTGCGGGCAGCTGTTGCTGAACTGGTTGCGCATCAAGAATTGTCGAGACGAATTTTGCTCGATGAGTATGTTTCTCTAGCGCATGATTTCTTCGACAAGACGGAAGCGAATTTCGTCAATGCCGTGCTTGATAATGTGTCGAAAGACTTGCGGCCCGAAGAAGCTTAGGTCTTAGTCCTCACTGGAGGACTGATGCACGAAACTGTTTGGATAGAACGCTATATAACCCCGCTGGTGACGGCCCTCGGGGCTGATGGCTTGCGCGATGATGTGGCGTTGCTTTCGGCATCCGGGCCAATGATTGTGACAATGGATACAATCGTCGAGGGTGTGCATTTTCTGCCGGATGACCCGCTAGACACGGTCGGCCAGAAACTGGTGCGCGTGAACGCGTCCGACATTCTGGCGAAAGGCGCCGACCCGGCAGAAGCGATGCTATCAATTGCCTGGCCCCATCAAAAACTCGAATCGGAATTCGCGACCTTGATCTCGGGTCTGGCAGGCGATCTGGAAGAATTCGATATTGCGTTGATTGGCGGCGACTTGGTCGCGACAGACGGTCCGGTAACGCTGACCATGACGCTGACCGGGCGATGCATCAACGCTGGTCCAGTGCGGCGGTCCAGCGGCCGTGCTGGAGACAGGCTATGGGTGAATGGTGAGATTGGCTGGGGCGGTCTTGGATTGCACGCCGCGCAAAAAGGTGGGCCAGAACAAATTGCGCAACGTTTTCGTGTGCCGCGCATCAGCTCCTTGTTCGCGGCTCAAACCGTCGCGGACCTGGCCTCAGCAAGCATCGACGTTTCTGATGGCTTGCTGATTGATGCATCGCGACTCGCTGCAGCTTCTGACTGTGGGCTTGAAATCGATCTGGGGGCGGTTCCGCTCGCCAATCCGACACAAAATACAGCCGAAATACTCACCCAATGTACAGCCGGTGATGACTACCGAATATTGCTTAGCGCTGCAATGGACACAACGGTTCCGGGGTTCACGCCGATTGGAAAACTCACCGCAGAACCCGGAATGCGTCTGATTCATGGTGGGCGGGCTGTTAACGCTCCATCAATTCTTGGGTTTGAGCATTAGGGTTAATTGTAAAGTTTCGATTCGCGCTCGGCGCGATAATCCTTGCGAACGTGCTGTGGCTGTTGCAGTCATAGACCCACTAACAAAAACACCGGGGCGATGAGAGCCCCGCATTTATAGGGAGGAGGGCAAATATGACCCTTTGGTTTTGGATAGCCTTAGTCGCGGCTGTGCTTGCGATTGGCTTTGGTTGGCTGCAGAGCCGCTCAATTATGAGCGCAGATGCAGGCAATGACCGCATGAAAGAGATCGCTGCGGCGATTCAAGAAGGCGCAAATGCATATTTGAGCCGTCAGTATCGTACGATTGCCATGGTTGGTGTCGTCGTTGCGCTGATTTTGTTTCCGCTGCTCGGATGGCAAGCAACGCTTGGCTTCGTAATCGGCGCAGTTCTATCAGGTGCGGCGGGCTTTATCGGTATGAAAGTATCGGTTCAGGCCAATGTGCGAACGACCCATGCGGCAAGTAAATCGCTGCAAGAAGGCCTCTCAATGGCCTTTAAGTCGGGCGCTGTAACGGGGCTGCTCGTGGTTGGTCTCGCCCTGCTTGGGGTTGTGGGTTATTACGGCCTCCTGGTTGGTGTTCTCGAATATGACGAAGGCAGCCGGAAAGTTGTGGATGGCCTGGTGTCTCTGGGCTTCGGAGCTTCGCTGATCTCAATCTTTGCCCGTCTTGGCGGCGGCATCTTTACCAAAGGTGCGGACGTTGGCGGCGACATGGTTGGTAAAGTCGAAGCTGGTATCCCTGAAGATGATCCGCGCAACGCGGCAACGATTGCCGACAATGTTGGTGATAATGTCGGCGATTGTGCTGGTATGGCGGCTGACCTGTTCGAGACCTATGCGGTGACGATTGTGGCCACCATGGTTCTGAGTGCGATTTACTTCGCTGGAACGGACTATCTCGGCAGCATACTGCTCTTCCCAATGGCGATTTGTGCCGTTTGTATTGTGGCCTCTGTGATCGGCACGTTCTTTGTTAAGCTTGGTAAGGGCTCAACGAACATTATGGGCGCGCTCTATAAAGGTCTGATCGTGACGGGCATTTTGACGGTCGGTGGTTTGGCTATCGCGGTCCAGTACGCTCTGCCGAATGGCTTTGGTGAGTTGGCAGGTGCTGGTGCGGCGCTTGGACTGCTCAATGCTGAAGGCACGGGTGCTGCGGTTGTGACCGGATTGGACTTGTTCCTGTGCGGCATTACTGGTCTGGTTGTAACAGCATTGATCGTGGTTATCACCGAGTACTATACCGGGACAGATTATCGTCCTGTGAGGTCAGTTGCGGAAGCATCGACCTCTGGCCATGGTACCAACGTTATCCAGGGTCTGGCTGTGTCACTTGAATCAACCGCGCTTCCAGCGATTACGATTATGGCAGGGATTATCCTGACCTTTAATCTGGCTGGCTTGTTCGGGATTGCGATCGCCACAACAACGATGCTGGCTCTCGCCGGTATGATTGTCGCGCTAGACGCATTTGGTCCGGTGACAGATAATGCTGGTGGTATCGCTGAGATGGCTGAGCTTCCAAGCTCTGTTCGTGAGACGACTGATGCGCTGGACGCGGTCGGGAACACCACGAAAGCGGTGACCAAAGGTTATGCCATTGGCTCTGCCGGTCTTGGTGCGCTGGTTCTGTTTGCAGCCTATAACGAAGATCTGAAATACTTCACAGCGAATGCCGTGGAAGGCAGTTTCTTCTTCGGAATGGGGCAGGTCGATTTCTCGATTGCTAACCCATATGTTGTGGTTGGGCTGCTGTTTGGTGGTCTGCTGCCATTCGTGTTCAGCGGTATGTCGATGATGGCCGTTGGCCGCGCAGCTCAAGCTGTTGTGGAAGAGGTTCGCAGCCAGTTCAAGAATGACCCAGGCATCATGGCTGGAACATCGAAGCCCAACTACGGTAAGGCTGTCGATATTCTGACTTCAGCGGCGATCAAGGAAATGATTGTTCCTTCGCTCTTGCCGGTTCTGTCACCGATTGTCCTGTTCTTGCTGATCTGGTGGATTGCAGGTGCCGCAGCGGCTCTGGCAGCTGTTGGTGCGATGCTCCTCGGTGTGATTGTAACGGGCCTCTTCGTGGCCATCTCAATGACCTCCGGCGGCGGTGCTTGGGACAATGCCAAGAAATATATCGAAGACGGCAATCACGGCGGTAAGGGCTCCGAAGCTCACAAAGCTGCTGTGACCGGCGATACGGTTGGTGATCCATATAAGGATACGGCGGGTCCAGCTGTGAACCCAATGATCAAGATTACGAATATCGTGGCGCTCTTGATGCTGGCGGTACTGGCTGGCGGTCACTAGACCTCAAGTCTGAACCAAATTGATCAACCCCGTGTCCTCAGGGCACGGGGTTTTTCTATGGTGAACATGGCACCCAGCGAAACAGAATATCAAAACGCGCATATTCTTCCCGGAAGATTCGTGCCTCATCAATGAGACCGTTGGCTGCATAAAATGCCCGGGCTTTGTGATTGGCTTCTGCAACGGTCAGTGTGAAGCCACCTGTAAGGGTCGCCTTCGCAAAGGCCAGACAGGCTGCACCAAGCCCGCGACCCTGGGATATGGGCGCTAAGAATAGCTGCGAAAGCTTTTGGCTCGCACGGTCCAGGACGATCATCCCTGCGAGGACCTGATTGTGTTCGACAGCGTATATGTCGGCTCCAGACGCGATAAATCCGAGTAGCCGATCTGTGAGTTGCGAAATGGACAGTATTTCCGGACTTGGTACGCCTGTGGAGTGCCAGCTTTTGTTCCAGATCTGGGCGATGGGCTCTAAATCTGAATTAGTCGCCGGTCGAATTTCAACCGGAGCTGTCATATTACGCCCTAGTTCCGGCGGCCTGTTGGGTTGCCGGGTGTGCGTTCGTCAGTCTGCGGCAAAGCAACAGCGCCGACAGTGCCGAAGATTTGCTCAAGCAGACCAAGCTCGCGGCCACGTGTGGGCGTTTCGCGCGAGGCATAATTGATCACTTCGCCATCGGCTTCGCTGTAAGTCAGAAGCTCTTCGACCATGTCATCTTCGCCGAACCGAATGGCCGTGATGCTGCGCCGCTTGGTGCGCGGCGTCAGGAACGCAATCCGTTCACGGCGGGTGGTGATGTAAAACCAGGTATTTTCGTCAAACACGCTTTCAGTCGAAGCTGACCCCAACTGTGCCAGAACGCTGGCCCGCGTGTCTTCGCCGACTTTGATGTTTTGCGGCAGCACTTCGTCAGCAGTGTATCCATGATAATCTTCAATCGGGCTGATACAGGCTGTCGTCAGCGCTGCCAGAGCTACGGATGCTAGGATGACACGTCGCGCCATAAGGGTACTCCTGATAATCTGCGCTGGAGATAAAGCTGAAAAGCTGGCATTGGCAACCTCCAGCTAACACCCAACACGAGTCAAAAATAGGGCAACAATGTTCAATTGGTTTAAGCGAAAATCAGTCGATAAAGAGGTGGCACGGCGTTGGCGTGACGCCGTGACCGCTCAAGCACGCGTCCCGGAACCTTTTCTGAAGGGGTGGGTGACCGATACTGTCTACGGACGGTTCAATATGGTGACGCTCGTCGCGACGCTCGCCATGCGTCGAATGCGTGGCGTTGGCGGCGACGGCAAAGCCCTGGCAGAGGCCTTCGCAGAACTGCTATTTTCCGACTTTGATCATGCCCTGCGCGAGAATGGCGTTGGTGATTCGTCGATCGCACGCCGCATTCGGAAAATGGGTGAAGAGTTTTATGGTCTCGCGAAAGCCGTCGATGAAGCCCTCGACGCCGGCGGCCCCAAGACAGAGCTGACCGCCATTCTCCAGCGGAATGTTCAATCGGACGAGGAAAAAGCTAAAGGCCTGGCGCTCTATTTGCTCGACTTGAATGTCCAAGTCGAAGATCTCTCGGACGCGCAAGTGCTCGCAGGTCCTGACGCCTTGTAATTATGCAGCGCTGCCAAGCTGTTATGAGGCGTAAGAGATGCGTTGCCTTTCCTCTCGGGCAGGCATAGGTTGCGCCCTTCTCAAAAGGCAATGCGGAGTTCTTGTCCGATGGCCAGCTTAATTCTGTCAATTGACGCCATGGGGGGCGATGCGGCTCCCACCGTTGTTCTTGATGGTCTGAAATTATTTGCAGAACGGCGCAGCAATGTCCTGTTCGAAGTTCACGGCAGAGCCGAAGACATCACGGCCGGCATTGAAGCGCGCGGTCTGATGGATCGCTGCACGATCATGCACCATGACGACGTCGTGAGCATGAGCGAGAAGCCCTCAGCGGCGCTCCGGCGTGCCAAGAAAACCAGCATGTGGGGCGCCGTTCAGGCGGTCAAAGGCGGCCGGGCTGGCGCGGCTGTATCCGCTGGGAATACCGGCGCGCTAATGGCGTTCGCGATGATGTCTCTGCGCAAGATGGAGGGCGTGCATCGCCCGGCGATGACGGCCATCTGGCCAACTATGGAAGGGCGTTCTGTGGTGCTAGATGTCGGCGCAAATCTGGACGCTGACTCTGACCAACTTGTCACTTTCGCGATCATGGGAGAGGCCTATGCTCGCGCGGTGACCGGGAAAGCCAAACCAACCATCGGCCTGCTCAATATTGGGTCCGAAGAAGACAAAGGACGCGATACGCTGAAACTCGCCGCTGAACGCCTGCGTGAAGCAGAGCTCGGACTGGATTTTCGCGGCTATGTTGAAGGCAACGACATTGCCCTCGGTGCCGTCGATGTCGTGGTGACAGATGGCTTCACCGGAAATGTCGCGTTGAAGACTGCAGAGGGCACGGCGCGCCTGGTTGCCTCTTATGTGCGAGAGGCGCTGACCTCTGGGGTGATTTCGAAAATGGGCGCGGCTTTGGCCAGTTCGGGTTTGAAGCGCTTGCGCAGCAAAATGGATCCGTCAAACGTCAATGGCGGCGTGTTGCTGGGATTGAACGGAGTTGTCGTCAAAAGTCATGGCGGTACAGATGCTGAAGGCTATGCCACAGCGGTCCAACTGGCGGCTGATTTGGCGGCCAGTCGTTATATGGAAGAAGTTGCAGCTGGTTTGAAGCGCGACAGCGTCGAGGTCAGCATTAGCGAGGTGTCAGAATGACTGCGATTAGAAGCGTTATACGTGGCACCGGTGGATATCTCCCGGAACGCATCATGACGAACCAGGAAATGTCGACCATTGTTGAGACGACTGATGACTGGATCCAGGAGCGGACAGGGATTAAGCAGCGCCATATTGCGGCCGACAATGAACTCACATCTGATCTGGCGACAAAAGCCGCTGAGCGTATCTTGCAGGATGCAGGCATCGCAGCGGACGACGTCGATCTGATCGTTTTGGCGACGACGACGCCCGACAAGACGTTTCCGGCGACGGCAACCGCTGTGCAGGCCAAGCTCGGCATGGGATCTGGTGCGGCATTTGATGTCCAGGCAGTCTGTTCGGGCTTCTTGTTTGCTTTGGCCACGGCTGACTCAATGTTGAAAACGGGTCTTTTCAAGACGGCGCTGGTGATTGGCGCAGAGACGTTTACGCGCATTCTCGATTGGTCTGACCGTGGCACCTGTGTGTTGTTTGGGGACGGCGCTGGCGGCGTCGTGCTGACCGCGGAAAGCGAGCATTCCGCAGGCGATCGCGGGATCCTGACTCATCATATCCGAACCGATGGCACCAAGAGTGACTTGCTGCACGTCGATGGCGGTGTCTCCTCCACCGGCACGATTGGGCATGTCCGCATGCTCGGAAATCAGGTGTTCCGGCATGCTGTGACGAATATCTCCAGTGCGATTGAGGCGGTCTATACTGAAACCGGTATTAGCTCTGATGATGTTGACTGGTTCGTGCCGCATCAGGCCAATCAGCGTATCCTCAACGGTGTGGCCAAAAAAATGAAACTGGACGAGGCCAAAGTCATTTCCACTGTTGCTGATCATGGCAACACGTCGGCGGCTTCGATTCCACTTGCTTTACATACCGCGGTCAGCGATGGTCGCATCAAACCAGGGCATTTGGTGCTCAGCGAAGCGATGGGTGGCGGATTTTCTTGGGGCGCGAGCCTCTTCCGTCTCTGATTTTCGTAATTCGTTAATATCTGAGCCCGTATTGTTAACCAAGAGGAGTAGACCCAGTGACGACGACAACGCTCACCCGTGTAGAACTAACCGACGCGATCGTTCGCGATATCGGTCTGACACGGCAGGAATCCTCCCATTTGCTTGAC
>CAYGUD010000084.1:0-8256 GCA_964352865.1 uncultured Hyphomonas sp. | reverse complement strand
TATTGCGGGATTGCCAGATTTTGACGACGCCCCGGTTGAATCAGACAGCGCGGACCCTGCTACGATATCTCTCAATGACGATTGGACCGACGCCGAAGCAGATCCTGATACCGCATCAGAGACCCCTGATGGCGATGAATATTCTGATCCCTACCTTGATGATGAAGCCCAAAACAAAGATGACCCATTGGCCGAACTCGGCAGTTGGGAGGATTCACAAGAAGAGACTCGCGATTCCGACATCTTCTCTCCTGATGAAGAGGCGGAAGAGCCGATTGATCTCCTGCCCGCTTTTGACGAAGTCGATTTGGCCCACAACACTGCGGACATGGCTGCAGACGAGTCTGAGCAACTGGATGAGTTTGACCCCAATGATGACACTCCGTCTGACTATTTGACCCGCGCGCGCGACGCTGCGATCGCTGCCGCTTCAGACCCGAAAGCAGATGCAAAAGCACGCCGCGGCCGCCGCTCTGCCGCCTCGGCGCCTGTGAAACCAAGCAGCAATCGAAAATTCCCGATCATCGCGGCTGCTTCTGTTTTTGCGCTTAGCGCGGCGGGTGCGGGCGCCTGGGTCGCGTTGCGCGGCAAGATCCCGTTCACGGAAGCAAATGCCCCAGCCGTCGAGACAAAGACGACGCTCGCAGAGGCCGGCATTGAAGCACCGACAGAACCCAGCCTAAGCGGTATCGAGTTTGCGGAACCAACGACTGAGACGCTGGATGAAACACTGTTTGAGGACGAAGGCAGCGTCGCTGGAATAATCGAAGCGCAACCTGCAGAAGCCCCGCCAATTTCAGAGATCACGGCACCTGTCATTCTGCCAACTATTCCAGATGCGGTGACAGTTGAACAAGCTGCAAATGATGGCAATCCGGTTGCGCAATTCCAACTGGGCCTCGAGCGCCTGGAAGCCCAGGAATTCGCCGCCGCCGCTGGTCTCATCAGCAGTGCGGCGGAACAAGGCCTGCCCGCCGCACAGTATCGCATGGCGAAATTGCATGAACGTGGCATCGGCGTCCCGCGAGACTTCGCGGAAGCCCGCGCCTGGACTGAGCGTGCTGCAAATGGCGGCAATATCAAAGCGATGCACGACTTAGCCGTATTCTATGCTGACGGCGAAGGCGGCGCACAATCATACGCTGCCGCAGCCGAATGGTCTAAGAAAGCTGCCGATTTTGGCGTCGTGGATAGTCAATATAATCTCGCCCTGCTTTACGAAAATGGACTTGGCATCTCACCGAGCCAGACCGAAGCTCTGTATTGGTATGAAGTCGCTGCCGCGAATGGCGATGCGAGTGCACCGGGCAATGTTGCGACCTTACGGGATGCACTACCGCTGGATCAGGCTCAGGAGGCCCAACGCCGGGCGTCAAACTGGACCAAGGCAATACCAAACGCTGCAGCAAATGGAGATTTCGGGCCTCAGGATTGGACACAAGCCAGCCGCGCGCAAGTTCAGGCGGTACAGGAAATATTAAATGGCCTCGGCTATGAGGCCGGCCCTGCCGATGGCTTAGTTGGCGCGGGGACACGCACAGCGATCCGGGCATTCCAGGCCGATAATGGTCTGCCGACATCGGGCACGATCGAAACCAGCCTGATCGAAACACTTAACGCGCAATCTCAGGCTTTTTCCGGATAGCTGCCGCGCGCACCCAATCTGATCCGGCGCAGCAGGATATATAGTCCAATCACAGCCGCAGCGATGGCGAGCGCGTGCGTTTCGAGGCGCGTCCAGTTGTTCACAACGACACCGAACAAACCCCAGGCAAGCGCCACGAAATACCATCCATTGCGGCTGACATAATTGGCAAAGACAAATGCCAGGAGCGATGCAGGAACCAGCGTCATCCAAAGCGATTGCCACACAGCATCGCTAACACCCCGCCCTAACATCCAGCGTCCGAGATCGGGCACGCTGATAGAGACCGCTATCGTCAACCAGCCCGCGAACAATCCAACAGTCAGACCATGGAGAATGCTGCGCGCCGTTCCGTCATATTCCCCTGACCGGTCCAGCCGGTGGGCTGCTTCCCAGGTAAAAAACGCGATGGGTAGAAGCAGCAGAAAATCCAGCCATACCAGTCCCAGGATTTGAGCACTGAGCATCCAGAGCAAATTTCCAAGCGCTGCCAAAATCAGAGGTGGCGCAATACGCTCGCTTGAATAATTCGGATTACGCCAGTGCTGAATCGCTGTCAGAATGAGTCCGAGAAAAATCACGCCCCAGATCGAAAAGAACACACCGGGCGGCAATTCCGGGGGAATACCATCTGCGACAGCGCGCTCGCCAATCGTCACCCCGACACCAAAAGCAGGCAGGACAGGAACCAAAAACTGCGCCAGAACAACGACCAAGAAAAGCGGTTTAGACGATAGCATGATTGAAAGCCTCCTATGCTTCCATGACAAAGGTCTGGCGAAACTTCCAGTCATTCATTCGTGAACACATCACCGCGCCGTCGCTGCAACCTTATAGAGCGTGATAAACAACTCGCGTGTTGCCGGTTCCGCGAGCCCTGCACCGCCAGGTGACTTTGCCATAAGCTCGAGATCGTGAAGCCGCTCAACAAGACGCATCAATCGCGGCGTTGGCCATTTTTTCAAACGCGCCTGGAAAGCTGGCCAATCCGATTTCCAGACAGGCGGCTTCAGCTTCATGCCGACATTGCCTGATCCGCCCTCACCCTGGAGCGCCTGTGCTTCCAGCATGCGGCTTGCTTCCATCTCGAACAGACGCACAAAGCTGATTGGCGACAAGCCAGTATCGAGCACCCGGTCCATTTCAGCTTGCGCTGCTTCAGCGTCGCCGCTCAACGCCATCAGAACAGCGCTCCTGGCGCTTTCATCAGCATTTGTCTCGCATAGCGACCGCACGTCAGCAACGCTCACAGGGCGGCCCAATCCATGCGCATAGACGGCCAGTTTCTCCATTTCCGCATTCGCAAGGCTGCGATGCCCAGGCAAACCGCCGACGAAGACTGACAAGGCATCTGTATCAATCTCGACGTCGCGCGATTGCAGAAACCCGCGCACCAATTCGGACATATCTGACGCCGTATCCGAGAATAGATGCAGCGCCGCCGCGTTCGGCGCTGCTTCGAAAGCAGTTCTCAATTTGGAGCGTGTGTTCAGGCTACCATTCTGTATGACCAGCTTCGCCGCGACGCGCTCTGGCGGCAAAGCCAGAACGTCCTTGATGATCGCGAATAGCTTCTCGCCTTTCGTACGAATGCGGATGATCGTCCCTTCACCGAGCAAAGACACAGCCTCAAGCGCGTCGAACAGCCGGGATGGTTCACGCTTCACATCATCTTCGTCCAGCGTCAGCACAGTGCTGGGTGAGGCTTTTTCCCATGCCTTGATCAACCGATTGGCCTGATCAGCAACCACGCCCTCATCTTCACCGAAAATCAAAGCGAACTGGCAAGCAGGATCAGGCTTTTTTGCAAATCGTTCAGCGCTATTGCCCTGAAATTTCATTCGGCATTCGCCATTTTAATACGCAAATCATCCGCGATTCGCCGCGCCAGGACCAACATCGCGCGGTCCGTTGCATCAATTTGCGCGGTGATGTCAGAGAATGGCGCATCGGGAACCAGGAAGCTGGTCTCAGCGGCGCTACTGCCGGCCAGAGCGTTGCCTTCGAAGGCCAGAACATAGTCCGCACTGACAATAATGTCGGTTCGGGTTGCCGCTTCATCCGGCTGCAGGGCCAGGCGGCCAATGCTCTCATTCAGAACGATGTTCAGGCTCGCGGGCCCTTCTAGCCCTGGCAGGCCTGGCGCGAGCTCCTGAACAAGCGCTTTGCGAAGCGCATGACCGGCGCGGCCCTCTATGGTCTCGATATTGATATTGCCCGCATTGCCACCTGCCGCATAAAGCGGAGTGAACCCGCAGGCAGTGAGGGTCAGGGCGAGGAAGGCGATAGCAAGCTGTCTCATTACACAACGATATTGACGATCCGGCCCGGAACGACAATCACTTTCTTGATCGGTTTGCCTTCAACGAAGGTTTGCAGGCTCGGTTCCGCGAGCGCTGTGGCTTCGATGTCATCCTTACTCGCACTCTTTGAGACTGTGATTTCAGCCCGGCGTTTGCCATTGACCTGGATCGGCATGGTGACTGTGTCCTCGACCAGCAAACGACTGTCTGCTTCTGGCCAGGCCGCCGCAGAGCAAAGCCCGTCGCCGCCAATCATGCTCCAGCACTCTTCTGCCAGATGCGGCATGAACGGCACCAGACAGCGCGCCAGCATTGAAGCGCCCTCAAACCGAGCATGCAGCAGCTCTTCGCCGCCCTGCTCGGCTTTTTTCAACGTGCTGACCCACTCATGGATGGTTGCGATAGCTGAGTTGAAGCGAAACTCTTCAATCGCTTTATCAACCGCGTGTGCGGCTTTGTGCATGCCACGTCGCAGCGCAATTGCTGTATCGTTATCGTTGTTCTGACTGTCGCGCGGGGCGGCGCTCAACGCGTTAAACACGCTCCAGACACGCTGCACAAAACGACCTGCGCCTTCGGCGCCGGATTGGGTCCACTCGACATCCCGCTCTGGCGGACTGTCCGACAAAACAAACCATCGGGCGGTATCGGCGCCGAATGTTGAAATAATATTGTCCGGGTCGACGACATTCTTCTTCGACTTAGACATTTTCTCAATCGCGCCGACTGTAACCGCGTGCTGCGTTCCAATTTCGAAAAGCTCGCCATTTCGGTCTTCGACTTCTGCTGGCGTGATCCAGCGCTCATCATCAGTCTTATATGTCTCGTGCGTGACCATGCCTTGCGTAAACAAGCCAGCAAACGGCTCGCCGCTTGGAAGATCAACTTCGCCAACATCCCGCATCGCGCGCATGAAAAAGCGCGCATATAGCAAATGCAAAACCGCATGCTCTACGCCGCCAACATATTGATCGACAGGCAACCAGTAAGCGCGCTCGGCCGGGTCATCGACACTGGCAAACCGGGCAAAATACCAGCTCGAATCATTGAATGTATCAAGCGTATCAGTTTCGCGCTGCGCGGCTTTTCCGCACTTCGGACAATCTACATCTTTCCAAGTCGCATGATGCACCAGCGGATTGCCAGGTTTGTCAAAACTGACATCGTCCGGAAGCTTCACTGGCAGATCTGAAACCGGTACCGGAACAATTCCGCAATCGCCGCAATGAATGACCGGTATCGGGCAGCCCCAATAGCGCTGGCGCGAAACACCCCAGTCTCGCAGACGATAATTTATCGAGCCTTGGCCAAGCTCCATATCTTCGATTTGGCTAATTGCGAGAGACTTTGCCTCAGTGATGTCTTTGCCATCCAGGAAGCCGGAATTCATAATCGAACCGGGGCCTGTATAAGCAGCGTCCATATCCGCGCCCTGGCCAGACGCGACCCAGGCAGCTGATGCTGTTTCTTTGTCCGAAGGCTTCACCACGGGCAGGATCGGCAGATCGTATTTCCGCGCAAAATCAAAGTCGCGCTGATCGTGCGCGGGACAAGCAAAGACCGCGCCCGTACCATAGCCCATCAAGACAAAGTTCGCGACATAGACTGGAAGTGACTGCCCTTTGATGAAGGGATGTTTGACCCGCAATCCTGTATCATAGCCCATTTTCGGGGCTTTCTCGATGTCCGCTTCAGAGGTTCCGACTTTCGCGCATTCAGTGCGGAACGTCTCCAGATCCGCATTGTTCGCAGCCATCTCGATGGTTAATGGATGATCAGGCGACAGCGCGATAAAGCTTGCACCGTAAAGGGTATCCGGGCGCGTCGTAAAAATCTCAATTCCATCCGGGTGGCTGTCAGGCGCGTTGCCTGCCCAACCAAACCGCATCTGCAGACCTTCAGACCGGCCAATCCAATTGGCCTGCATCGTACGGACCTTTTCAGGCCAACGCTCAAGCTTTTGAACTTCTTCCAACAGGTCTTCGGCATAATCGGTGATCCGGAAAAACCATTGCACCAGCTCGCGCTGCTCAACCTCAGCGCCCGAGCGCCAGCCCTTGCCGTCAATCACTTGCTCATTGGCGAGCACTGTATTGTCGACGGGATCCCAGTTCACCTTGGCCTTCTTCTGATAGACGAGGCCTTTTTCCATGAATTTCAGAAACAGACGTTGCTGCTCGCCATAATAATCCGGATCACACGTTGCGAACTCACGGGACCAATCCAATGACAGGCCGAGCTTTTCGAACTGAGCCTTCATCGCGGCGATATTCTGATAGGTCCAATCACCTGGATGGACGTTTTTCTCCATAGCGGCATTTTCGGCTGGCATGCCGAACGCGTCCCATCCCATCGGGTGCAGGACATTGTAACCTTTGGCTTTTTTATACCGCGCCACAACATCGCCCATGGCGTAGTTGCGGACATGCCCCATATGCAAGCGCCCCGATGGATAAGGGAACATTTCAAGCACGTATGCTTTTGGCATATCGCCCGCTTCTGCAGGCGATAGCGCTCTGAATAGATCAGCCTTTTGCCAGGCATCACGCCATTTGGGTTCCGCAGTTTGCGGATCATATCTTGAGGCCATAGCCTCCCCCATCAATGTAGTTTTTTAGTCGAGTTCAGACGCTTTGAGATTTCGGGCGCGCACGAGGATTGCGTTCTCGAGCTGAATGCCAGTCTCAGGATCTGCGTCTGCGTCAACCCATGTGCCATCCTGATTCGTCTGCCGGAACACACTGACCTTCACCCCATCGGCGCGGAGTCGTGAATCGAGAATGTAAACGGTGGCTTTGATACGCTCGTCTGCTGATCCCTCAAACGATTTCCAATCATAAATGATTGTTCCGCCAAATGGGTCAGTGCTAACCAGCGGTAGCGCGCTAAGCGTGTCGAGACTCGCCCGCCATAGATATGGGTTAGAGCCGCCAGCGATCTCTTCGACCACTTTTGTTTCGGCTTTATTGCCGCCACCGAATACGCAACCCGTAAGCGCGAGTGCGCCGAGTGTTGCTGCGATGAGGGATGAAACTGCCTTCATATCGTCATTTCCCGTTGGCAAGATCTTGTTGATTAACTGACTCTATAACACCTCAAACTCAGCCTGCCAGTGCATATATGCTGAAGGTCCAAGGAGGATCGAAAGACGCTCATGACGATACGAGTTTTTGCTCTGCTCATACCAGGCTTCTTTTTATTGCCGACAGGTGCAGCGCAGACCAATGCGCCGCTGGAAACTGAATTTGATTTTGAGAGCGTCATCGTTGTAACGCCGGTCAGCGACGCGGATAGTATGATCAGTACAGAGCCGGTGCTGGGTGAGATTTCTGTGACCGGAAGGTCTGAGAAGGTGCTCGACAATGGCGTACGTTTACGGGCGCGCGGCGCGCTGCGGCTGCAAGCAGATCACCCAAGTCGTCCAGGCGGCATTGGCGGTTTCGGTACCGTCGCTGCGGCGCCAGTCGGCGCGTTTTCCGCCCTGTCAGCGGGAGCGGTAATCCAATCAAGTGACGTTCGTGCGCGGCTTGAAACCGCCTATTTGCAAGTCGATGGAGGTTATGGCGAGCTTCGCGTCGGTAAGGATCTAGGCGTTGGCGCGCGGTTTCATGAAGGCTCCCGCTCCGCGCTGTCACACGCGCGGCTGGACAGCACATTGCTTGATCCGACCGGGTTAAGCGTTGTGCGCACACGGCACGACCTCACAGGTCCGAGTCTGAAAGCCTCCTATGCAAGTCCGCGAATTCTGGGATTGAGGGGCGGGGTCAGTTATACTCCGGCTGCAGACGCGGACGGCCTTGATCGCCGACCTGTGGCGGGCACAGGCGGGGTTTCTCCAGAGACGGAAAACGCGATTGAGCTCGCCCTGAATGGCACTCGGCGATTGCGCGAATCAGGCTGGCGATTCGATGTCGGGTTGGCATGGTCAACAGCAGACATGGCAAATCGCGGTTTGCCCGCCGCATACGATCAAGTCGAAACATGGTCGGCCGGGACTCGTATCGAACGAGACGACTGGACCTTTGGGGCATCATGGCTCGAATCCGATAATGGCTTACCTCAGAGCACTTATAATGCCTGGAGCATTGGCGTGCATCGAAGCGCCTATGACGCTGATTTTTCGTTAGAATTTGGCCGAGCAAATGATGATGGCGCGCAGCTCGAAGCGCAAAGCTGGCGCGCTGGTGCAGCCCGCGACTTTGGACCATCCACGCGATTGGCAATCGGATACATCAATGACAGGATCGAGCGAATTAACCAAAACTCGTCCTCCCAGGGTGTTGTTGTCGAAATCACACTGTCTCAGAA
>CAYGUD010000083.1:318-8404 GCA_964352865.1 uncultured Hyphomonas sp. | reverse complement strand
TGCGCTTGCCCTCTCCGGTCAATTTCCGCGTGATCTTGAACCAGCTCACTTGCAGGACGACCGACAGCACTTCGAGGACAAACAGACCGCCAATCACGGCCAATGCAAACTCGTGCTTAATCGCGACGGCGACAACACCGATCAGGCCGCCAAGACCGAGCGAACCAGTATCGCCCATGAATACTTTGGCGGGATAGGCATTATACCATAAAAAGCCCATTCCAGCGCCCATCATGGCGCCCATGAGCACAGCCATTTCACCGGCCCCGGGGGTAAACTGAATGCCGAGATAGCCAGCAAAAACAAAGTTGCCTGTCAGATAAGCAATCAAAGCAAAGGCGGCGCCTGTAAACATGATCGGCACGATGGCCAGACCGTCGAGGCCGTCGGTAAAATTCACGGCATTGGCAAAACCGACAATCACAATGCATGAGAACAGGATGAAAAACCCGCCAAGAGGCAGGAAATAGTCATTCACAAACGGGATCGCGACTCCGCCCGAGAAAGACGCCTCATTTCTTTCGACTGAAGTTTCAGGCGCAAAATTCGCAATCCATTCTGCGAGCGGGCTCAAAGCGCCCCAATCGGCATAACCGAGCGGCGTGTGCGCGCCGTGCAAGCCCATGATGAACGCGCCAGCTGCAGCGGCAACAAGGAATTCTGTACCCAGACGCAACCGCGCTGAAACACCGTCTGAACTTTGCTTGGTGACTTTCGCATAATCGTCCAGGAATCCGAGAAACGCATAAGACAGCGAAACGACGAGAACGACCCAGATGTAGGGATTGCTCAAGTCAGCGAACAAGACCGTACCGAGCAGCACACCGACCCAGATCAGTAAGCCGCCCATTGTCGGCGTGCCCTGCTTTGCCAATTGCGCTTCCAACGACAGATCGCGGATCGGTTGACCCTTGCCTTGTCGGGCGCGCAGCATGTTGATCATCCAGCCGCCAAACAGCACTGTGACCAAAAACGAGGTCACCAGAGCCAGTCCCGTGCGGAACGTCAAATAATTCAGAAGGCGTAGTGGCCCCTCATCGGTGGCCAACAAATCATATAGCATCACAACCCCCTGCAGCACGTTCTGCACTGCGGTCCATCACCAGCTCGAAGGCTGCAGCGCTCTGCTGTCGCTGCTGGTCCTCGAATAGTGCTATTCCGGAGGTATTCGGCGGGATTAACAAGTCCCCCAAAGCCGAATTCAATCTTTCTTTTCGGTTAGGTTTGGCGAAAGTTGAACGCGGCTTTTCAACGGACTCGTTTCGTTCTCCAAAACCATCCACAGGGCGCGAGACGGAGCGACCACTGCGGCGAGGCGCGCAAGTCACTGCGGACAAACAAACTTCTTGCCAAACACTGCGCAGGTGCTCGCGGCGAGGTGCTCTTTCCACCCGTCGGCGGGCCTGAATATCCGCCAGATCTGTGGAAGAAATACGCGGCAACCTGTCCGGCAAAATTGTCACACTGAGACAAGGAGATCGGTTCAACATCACGCCCCCTCCGACAACGCAGCGCGTGCTTCGTCCTGGTCGCTGAACGGAACGACGCGGTCGCCGATAATCTGTCCGGTCTCGTGACCCTTGCCTGCAATCAGCAGCGTATCGCCTTTGCGCAGATCAGCGATCGCCGTTTTGATCGCGTCGCCGCGATCGCCAATCTCGATACCGTTCGGAACGCCGCTCAAGACATCTTGGCGAATGGCCGCAGGGTCTTCGCTGCGCGGATTGTCATCGGTGACTATCACCACATCCGCATGTTTGGCCGCGACTTCGCCCATTAGCGGCCGCTTGCCGCGATCCCGGTCACCGCCGCAGCCAAAGACCACAACCAGGCGGCCGGCTGTATGCGGACGCGCCGCACGGATCAGGACATCAAGACCCGCTGGTGTGTGGGCATAGTCGACAAATACGCCGGCACCGTCCTTGGTCTCGCCAACATATTCCAACCGGCCTTTCACGGGCTCAAGCTCGGACATGCCGGTCGCCACCGCCTGCAGCTCCAGCCCAGATGCCAAAGCCAGCCCTGCCGCCGTCAAAGCGTTCAGAGCCTGAAACTCGCCAATCAATGGCAGGTCAATTGCGGCCTTCTCACCGTGCCAGTCCAGGAACAGGCGCTGGCCAGTGGCCTTCGGCATTAATTCTTCAATTTTCAGATCAGCGCCGCGCCAGCCGACCGAAATAATCTTGAGGCCCGCATCCTGCGCCGCAGTTTCGAAGAACAAGCGCTGATCGCTATCCGCGTTGACCACTGCCGCGCAGCCTTTCGGCGCGAGCTCGCTGAACAGACGCAGCTTGGCCGCGCGGTATTCGTCCATCGTATTGTGATAATCGAGATGGTCTTGCGTTAGATTGGTGAACGCGACCGCTGACAAACGCACGGCATCTAAGCGGTATTGCGCCAGACCATGCGAGGAGGCCTCCATGGCGGCATGACTGACGCCCTCTTGCGCCAGGGTTTGCAGCGTCGCATGGATCGCCACAGGATCCGGCGTCGTGTGGCCAAGATCAATACTGCCATTCGGCCCAATCGCGCCCAGCGTGCCCATGCTCGCGGCGCTGAGACCCGCGCTGCTCCAGATCTGACGCAGGAAATCGACCGTCGAGCTTTTGCCATTTGTCCCTGTGATGGCAACAATATTGGCCGGCTGGACCGGATAGAAGCGCGCAGATGCTTCGGCGAGCGACAACCGGGCATTCTCAACATCGATACGCGCAGCGCCGGCGATCTCAGGCAAGCCTTCCCCCATGACCGCCACGGCGCCAGAGTCGATCGCCTTGGCGATAAATTTGCGGCCGTCTGTGACCACACCTTGCATCGCGGCAAAGACGAAACCGGGCTGGACCTGGCGGCTGTCGGCCGTAATCCCGTTTACGGTCTCACTGGCGCGGTCGCCAGCATAGTCTGGGAATAGCTCATTCAATTTCATAATGTCGTGCCTCTCCTGTCTGCGACGGAGCGGACGCGCGGTGAGGACGGAACAGGCTCATCAAAGCGCGGCTCGACGCCGAGGATTGGTGCGATACGCTCGATGACCCGTCCAGCCGTTGGAGCGGCATTCCAGGCGGCTGTCCGGCCGCGGTCTTCTCCAGCCTTGGGAGAATCCAGCACGATCAATACGACATATTCGGGGCTATCTGCAGGGAATATGGCGGCAAAGCTGCAAATGTTCTCGGTTTCCGAATACCCGCCCGGAATTGGCTTCTCTGCTGTGCCGGTCTTGCCGGCGACGCGGTAGCCGCCGACTTCAGCCCTCGAGCCGGTGCCGTCAACGACAGCTTTGCGCAACATGCGGGTGACAAGATCGGCTGTCGGCGCTGCCATGACCCGCTTTGGATTTCGCTTACGGTCAGGAGCAAGCAAGAGGGTTGGCGAAATCGTTTCGCCGGCATTGGCGAGCGACGCAAATGCGCTGGTAAAAGCAATCGGTGAGACCGCGATGCCGTGCCCATAACTCGCCGTGGCGCTATATAAATCATCAAACCGCTCCGGCAGGATCGGCCTCGCACTCCCCGCCAGCTCGACCGGCGAACGCGAAAATAACCCAAGCGAGCCGAAAAATTCCTGCTGGCGCCGCGAGCCCATTTGCCAGGCAATTTTGACGGTGCCGATATTCGAACTGTCGGCAATAATTTCGAACGCAGTTGGACGCCCGATAATCGGATGATCATCATTGATCTCGCGGCCACGCACTTGCAGCGGCTCACGCACATCAAACCGGTCGCCCGGCCGGATTGCGCCAGCATCCAGCGCGCCTGCAATCGTCAGCGGCTTGAACACTGAGCCGAGCTCAAACACAGCGCCGCTCGCCCGGTCGAGCAAAGCCGGATCATCCGTTGAGAGCTCTGGTACCTTGTGCGGATCCAGAGGCGGCCAGCTGGCCATTCCAAGCACTTCGCCCGACTGCGCCGCCATGACCACGCCAGCCCCAGCCTCAGCTTCATATTCGCCAATGGCTGCAGCCAGCTCAGCTTCAAGGCTAAACTGAACATTCGCATCGATGGTCAAATAGAGCGGCGCCGGATCTGAAGTGAGCCGGTCGTCCTGGGCATATTCGATACCGCCAAGCCCCTGACCATCTGCACCCGCAAACCCAAGCACATGACCCGCCAACGTTCCGCGCGGATAAGCCCGGCGAGATTCTTCTCTAAATTCAATACCCTCTAGTCCGAGCTCAAAGACCGCTTGCCTCTGACGCGGGGTGATTCCGCGCTCAACCCAGGCAAAGGCACGCTGATTGTTCGACAGGCGCGCCGCGATCACGTCAACGTCAATGCCCGGCAGTACCGTGGCAAGCTCTTGCGCGACCAGTTCCGGTGCCCCGATTGCCCGCGGATCTGCAACAACGGAGAATGCAGTCACAGACGTCGCAAGCAAATCACCATTGCGGTCGACAATGTCCGCGCGCCTCGGCGCAGGTTCCAGGACCGAGGCCGTGGCGACCTTCGCATCATCTCCGCTCACAGCGACAGACAGACCTTTCAGCCCGATAATCCCAAACAGCGCCAACAAGCTGATCGAGACAATGCGGGTGCGCATGCCACTGCCACCCAGAGTGATTTCAGAACCAGAGCTAGTTTGCACGCGGCGCCTCCCGATCCGTAGGCGCATCCGTATCTGGCAGCTCGATTGGAGGTCCAACCCGGCCATCAAGATCCACAGTACGGACAAATTGTTCAGCGCGGGCTGGCACCATGCCAAGCTCCCGGCGCGCGAATTCCTCAATCCATTCCTGACGCGAGCGGTGGGCAAACTCGGCGAGCAGATCAGCATGCTCGGCCTGCGCCTGGTCGATCTGAACCTCAATTATTTCAATCTCAGCGACGGTTTCGCGCGCGCCATACTTGGCGCGGTAGAGGCTGAAAATCAGCAACGCCACGACGGCCAGCCCAAAGAAGAAAGCGCGCTTACTCATAGCGCGGCCTCCAGGGCCTGAAGCGGCGGCAAGCGCAACCCGGTCTCAACTGGCGCTGTCCAGGCCGGGGCGTCTGTCCGGGTAACAATGCGAAGCCGCGCCGACCGGGCGCGTGGATTGGAAGAGGTTTCCTCTGTTCCCGGCTCAATGGCCTTGCGCCGGCGCAAATCGAAACTCGGTGGTGGCCCTTTTTCAATTTCCGGCATATAGCGAGAGCCTCCGCCCGTCTCGCCGGAGCGGGTGCGCATGAATTGCTTTACAAGCCGGTCCTCAAGTGAGTGGAACGTGACCACGACCAACCGCCCGCCGACCCGTAAAAGCCGCTCAGCCGCAGCCAGCCCGCGCGCCAGCTCACCCAGCTCGTCATTCACATACATACGAACCGCCTGAAAGGTCAGAGTCGCGGGATGGGTTTTCTTGCCACGCCGTCCGCCGACCGCACGCTCAACACAATCCGCAAGCTGGGCTGTTGTTTCGAACGGCTGGTCCTTGCGCTGATCGACAATCACATTCGCGATCCGTTTGGCCTGGCGCTCTTCGCCGAGCTGGCGAATGATTGCCGTCAAATCCTGCGCCGACATCAGGTTCACGACATCCCTGGCGCTCGGCCCGGCTTGCCCCATTCGCATATCCAGCGGCCCGTCGCGCATGAATGAAAAGCCACGGGCGCTCTGGTCAATCTGGAAAGACGAAACGCCAATATCCAGCATCACGCCGTCAACTTCAGCGACGCCATTGCTCAGAAGCAGCGTATCCATGTCACCAAAACGGCCGAGCAGGGGCACCAGGCGCGGCTGCTCTTCTGCCAAACGCTCAGCGCGTCTGATCGCATCGAAATCGCGATCGATGCCGTACAATTTGCAATCAGCTGCCTGCAGCACGCGCAGCGCATATCCGCCGCCGCCATATGTGCCGTCGACATAGACCTCACCATCCTTGGGATCGAGCGCCGTCATCACTTCTGCAAGCAGGACCGGAAGATGCCCCATCAGTCATCCTCCCCAACCACGCCGCGGATACCCGTCGCCGCAAAAGCGGCATTGAACGAACCCTCAAAATCAGATTGGACATCGCCGAGCTGGGCTTCCATTTCGGCGTCATAAGCGGCGTAACGCTCAGGCTCCCAGAGATAAAAGCGATCCATGGCGCCAACAAAGACCAGGTCCTTGCCGATCCCGGCCATCGCCAAATGCTTTTCAGGAATCTTGATCCGGCCTGTATCATCCAGTTTCAGGTCAATTGCCTTGGATACCGTGCGATTCAGGAAGACTTTACGCGCTGTTGTGTTTGGACTCATGCGCAGGAGGGTGGTCTGATTTTGCTGCATCAGCGCATCGCCGCCGCCTTCCAGGCAAGGAGAGCCGTCGAGCGCCGGGTATAGGAAAATCCGCGCGCCGCCCGCTAAGGCATGACGAAACGGGGCGGGCACAGAGACCCGTCCTTTGCTGTCTAGCGATGTCTCAAACGTCGAGACAAACACGCGCCACTCCCATCATATGCCCCAGCCGAATTCTCTTGGATCCAGCATGTCTTTTAATGGGATAACATGGGATGAGATGGATTCAAAT
Source organism: uncultured Hyphomonas sp. (assembly GCA_964352865.1). GTDB lineage: Bacteria > Pseudomonadota > Alphaproteobacteria > Caulobacterales > Hyphomonadaceae > Henriciella. The sequence goes on along the minus strand of CAYGUD010000083.1, from coordinate 1,924 downwards.
GGGAACCCTGGTGATTCTTTGGTGTCCACAAGGTCGCATTGACGAAACCAAAACGGAACAAACCAGAAATATACCGGAACACATTACAACCGGTGCGTGTTAACTTATACAAAACTCTTTGTTTACAATTGGTTAACTAGATTTCCACAGCTGCGAAAAATTCCACTTTTTTCCAAAAAGAATTCCACATTGGCCCGCCTTTTGTGTGTGAAATTGATCATCACGTTGCCAAAAGTACACGCCTTTTCAGCTTTTTCGTTCTAGCCCGTTCTCAACATGCAATTACGAGTCGTCATTCTTGCCCTCGGGATCATGACCGCGCTGCTCGGCGCGGCGATGATCCCGTGCTGGCTTCTGGACGTCGCAGACGGGCGACCGGAATGGCCCGTCTTCGCTGCCAGCGCGACTTTGCTGCTGCTCTTTGGCGGCGGCCTGATCATTCTGTCAGGCGGCAGAAAACAACGCACCGGTGCCCGCGAAGCCTTTTTACTTACCGTCCTCGTCTGGGTTGTTTTGCCCGCTATGGCGGCCTTTCCGTTCATGGGCATTGGGATGAGCTTCACCGATGCCATGTTCGAGAGCATTTCAGGTCTCACAACCACTGGATCAACTGTGATGGACCGCCTGGAATATCAGCCGCGCGGGATCTTGCTGTGGCGCGCTATTCTGCAATGGTTTGGCGGCATCGGCATTATTGTGACCGCAATTGCGATTCTGCCAATGCTACGCGTCGGCGGCATGCAACTCTTCCAGCTTGAGAGTTCGGACGTGTCGGGAAAATTTGTTCCGAGGATCAGCGAAGTCACCGCGCAGATTGGCATGATCTACCTTTCTATCTCCGCGGCATGCGCTGCAACTTACATGCTTTGCGGCATGAACGCGTTTGAAGCCATTGCCCACGCGATGACGACCGTCGCGGCAGGCGGCTATTCGACTTATGACGCTTCATTCGGCGCCTTCACTGAGACCGCGCCTGCCGCCATCCCGGCGGCAATTATCTTCATGCTTGTTGCCGGCTTGCCGTTCAGCCTGCTCGCGCTGGCACTGATCCATGGCCGGGTCAAACCGTTGCTCTCAGATCCGCAGCCGCGCCTGTTCATTGGATTGATTGTCGGTATTTCGGCATTGGTCTTCCTGCTCCGGGTGCTCGCAGATCAGGATTACGTTATTATCAGCCCCCTCAACGGCTATATCGAAACTCTGTTCAATGTCGTCTCGGTGATGACCGGAACCGGCTATGCGACGGCCCCCTATGATAGCTGGGGAGAGCCCGTTGTGATGATTTTCCTGATCACGATTTTCCTGGGCGGCTGCGCTGGATCCGCCGCGTGCGGTATAAAAATGTTCCGACTCGAGATCAGTTTCCGGGCCGTGCTCGCACACGCGCAGCAAATGGTCAGCCCGAACCGCGTCGTGCGGATCCGCTATGGCGGTAAAGTCATCGACAATGACACGCTGCAATCGGTTATGGTTTTTGTGTTTCTGTATCTGGCAACATTTATTGTCGCCGCCATCCTGCTCAGTCTGACCGGCGAAAACCCGCTGACGGCCATCTCAGGCGCAGACACCAGAGATGCCCAGGAGGGCCCGGGGCGCGCGCGAGAGA
>CAYGUD010000083.1:0-308 GCA_964352865.1 uncultured Hyphomonas sp. | reverse complement strand
ATCGGCCCCGCCGGGACATTTGAAGGCCTGACAGATCGCGGCAAATGGATTTGCGCCATCGCCATGCTGCTCGGCCGGCTCGAGTTTACTGCCGTGTTCGTCTTGATGACTCGCCGCTTCTGGCGCGGATAAGCGACAAGATTAGATTCCCTGATTGCTCCGCAGCGATAAATCCGGCAAAAGCACGCCATGGCCGATACTCTGCACACCCCGACTGAAGATTTGCACGAAACCCTGCTCGACATGGGCCGACGTGCGCGACTTGCTTCTGCTGCATTGGCAAAAGCGGGACCGCCAGCCCGCACCAA
>CAYGUD010000082.1:2502-8441 GCA_964352865.1 uncultured Hyphomonas sp. | reverse complement strand
ACCGAACGCACTTGGCGCGATCATCAATGAAGACACATTAAAACGGTTGAAAGTAAAAGCCATCGCGGGTGGTGCAAACAATCAACTCTCGGTTCCGGCAATGGGCGAGTTTGTTCGGCGCGCCGGCATTCTTTACGCGCCTGATTATGTCATAAATGGTGGCGGCATTATCAATGTCGCGGCCGAGATTTCAGGCGACTATTCGCGTCAATGGGTGGATCAGAAGCTAGAAACCTTGATCGAAACCCTCGGATCGGTGCTGGACGATTCCCTCTCTTCGGGGCGTCCAACGAATGAAGTTGCTGATGAAATTGCTCGCGCCAGGATTGCTGCTGCGAAACCCTAGGCCTCACTCGGGTTGGATGGAGCCGTTTCAGTCGGCTGCACAGGAGCCTCTTCAGGCGTTTCAGGCGGATCAGCAATGCTGGTTCCTTTGCAAACAAACGGCGCCGCTTCGACAGGCTTGCCATCTAGAAGGCGCACTGCTCTGGCATAGCCACGAGCATTTCCCGCCGTCAGCGCGAACGTCCCTTCAAGAACATTCACATTGCGCTGATAGAAGGGCAGATAGCCCGTCCAGCTTCGCCGCGTAAGCGTCGGCGCCAGTTCAAACCGTCCGGTTGAGGCGCGGCGTGAACCTTCAAATCGGCCGGTCAGAGAGACGCTGTTGATTTCCTTGGTGCCGACAAAACTGACCGGAAACCTTGCGCGCGCGGGGATCAACTGAAACGCCTCTTCAACTTTTTCACCGTTTCCGACAACGGGCGCGGACAGTGGGTCGTCCGACAGAAAAACCCGCCAGGCGAGATGCAGTCCTTCATAAGTCGAAAGATCCGCAGATTCAGTGCACGTATCGATCTGCCATTCGCCATCAAGGCGAAATTTTTCATATTGCATCCAACCGGTTACAACAGCTGTCGCCGCCGTGAAAGCGACGGATGCGTACTTGATGAATTCTAACATTGCAGGTCCCCTCAGATCGCAATTACTGCATTCTTAGCCGAACCTTTCGGGAAGCGTAAGCCGTCTAAAGCGCTGGCTGAATTGGGCCGTCAGCACGTCCGTGCACAAACTGGTCGACATAGGCGTTGCCGCTATTGTCGATCATGCTGGCGGGACCTCGCCAGATAATTTTGCCTTCGAACAGCATGGCGATTTCGTCCGCAATCTTGCGGGCACTCGCCATATCATGGGTGATCGAAATCGCTGCGGCGCCAAGCGCTTTGGTCTGCTCTACGATCAGATCATTGATAGCATCAGCTGTGATCGGGTCGAGGCCGGTGGTTGGTTCATCGAAAAAGATCAATTCCGGCTTCGAGACTATCGCCCGGGCGAGGCCGACACGCTTCTGCATGCCCCCGGAAATCTCTGCCGGCGTCAGGTCAGCGACATCCGAGCCAAGCCGAACCTGTTTCAGCGTTTCGATAGCCCGTTCCTTAGCCTCTTTGCGCTTCAGCCCATCGGCATTCAGCAGCCGGAATGCGATATTCTCCCAGACCGTCAGGCTGTCAAACAGAGCGGCAGACTGGAACAGCATACCAATTCGGGCGCGCATGGCTTCGCGGGTTTTGCCCTGATCTCGGGTCACGTCATCGCCATCGAAGACGATCTGACCCTTGTCCGGTGTCATCAGTCCGAGGGCGTTCTTCAGCATCACTGACTTGCCAGAACCGGACCCACCCAGAACCACCAGCGACTTACCAGGCGCAACATCGATATCAACTCCAGTCAGGACTTGCTTCGGTCCAAACGCTTTGTGGATGCCCTTAAGGGCAAGAAGAGGCTGAGTGCTCATGATCCAAAGTCCACCAAGACAGTTGAGATGAGATAGTTGAAAGCGAGGATCAGCACGGCTGCGCCAACCATGGCAAAGGTCGCAGCCCGGCCGACACCCGTGGCACCGGCGCTAGATTTATCGCCGTGATAACAGCCGAGGATCGCTATTACACCGCCAAACACAACGGCCTTAATGAGCCCAACGGTGACATCCTGCCAGGTCAGGAAGTCGAGCGTGTTGCGCAGATACGTCGTTGAATCAAAGCCAAGCCCCAGCGTGCTGACTGCCCAGCCGCCCATGACGCCGATCACATCAGCAATCAACACCAATAGAGGCAATGTCAGAATGCCGGCCAGGAAACGCGGTGCATAGAGATAGCGGAACGGATTGGCGCTGAGTGTTTTTAGCGCGTCGATCTGTTCCGTTACCCGCATGGCGCCGATTTCAGCGGCAATTCCGGCGGACACTCGCCCTGCCAACATCAAGCCTGTAATCGTCACGCCAAGTTCGCGTGTGATGCCGAGGACGACAATGTTCGGGACGAATTGTTCAGCGCCGAATCGGCTGCCACCTGAGTAGATGTTCAAGGCCAACGCCGCGCCAATAAAGATCGCGGAAAGGCCGACCACTGGAAGGCTGTAAAAGCCGATCGCGATCATTTGCCGAATGATCTGTGCCGGATACCAGCGCGGGCTGAAGGCAGCGCCAACGGTCTTGCCAGCAAATATTGAAAGACGGCCGACTTCGCCAAGCATGCCAAGTGTGGCGCTGCCAAGCCATTGCAGAGGGTTTGGAAACCCTGATTTATTCTTCGTAGATGCGTTTGACACGAGGCGTCAGTCCTGTGGTGAGTTCGTATCCAATAGTGCCCGCAAGGGCGGCTTGCTCTTCTAGCGGCGCTTCTGGTCCGATCAATTGGGCATAAACACCAGGACGCGCAAGATCAGCGGCGTCTGTAACATCAATTGTAATCAAATCCATAGATACGCGTCCAAGAATTGGGCATCGCACGCTGCCAAGACTGACGAAACCCTTGTTTGAGGCTGAGCGCGGAACGCCGTCGCCATACCCAATTGCCAGAGTCGCAATCAGTGTCGACTTTTCTGCCCGCCAGGTCGCACCATAGCCGACAGTCTCTCCGGCTTCGATTTGACGGACTTGCAAAATCGGCGCGGACAGCGTCATACCGGGTTTCAAGATGAGCCCTTCAGGCGGATGACCGCCGCCATAAAGCGCAATTCCTGGTCGTGTCAGCGCGTGATGATAATCTGACCCAAGCCACACGCCGCCTGAATTGGCGAGGCTAATTGGAACGCCGGGAAAAGCCGCAGCAATGGTTGCCAGAGTTTTCTCCTGATGCGCGTTCATCATCGCTTGCTCATCTTCAGCGCAGGCCAAGTGTGACATGATCAGTATCGGCTCTTGTGCCTCGCTTGCAGATGCGAGTTCGGTAGCATCTTTTGCAGGCAGGCCAAGCCGATTCATGCCACTGTCAAAGTGCAAGGCAAATCCGCGTGGCATCTTTACGCCGTCAACGAGCCAGTCCGCCATTGTACGATATTGAAAACTGGAATTGATCACCGGGATCAGTGCGTTTTCGCGGTACAGCGCTTCTTCATCAGGCGAAGGGCCGTTCAGCACATATATGTTCGGGTGGCTGCCGAGCGTCGCGCGCGTCTGTTCTGCTTCATGACTGTGGGCAACAAAGAAGTGGTCGCAGCCTGCGTCGTGCAGGGTTTCTGCAACGCGGCGAATGCCATGACCATAGGCATCTGCTTTGATGACCGCCCCTGTGACCCCGCGGGTCTGCGCAGCCCTGAGGGTTCGCCAATTGTCGGCAATATTGGAGAGATGAATATGGGCACGTGGACGAAGGCTCATGGTCGCCGAATTACAGCGCTTTGCGGCGGATGTAAGGCCTATTCTTCAAAAGGATCTGCTGATGGCGCGCGGGCCAGATTGCCGAACCGGGTGACATTCGCATCGAATGACAGAACGACTTTTCCAATTGGGCCGTGACGTTGTTTGCCCAGGATGACTTCGGCCGTGCCGTAGACTTCGTCCATGCGCTGGCGCCAGGAGGCCCATTTATCGGCTGCGGCGGGATCGCCGCCATCGGCTTGCGGCTCTGTCCGTTCCAGATAGTAGCTTTCACGATAGACAAACATGACAACGTCAGCATCTTGCTCAATCGAACCCGACTCTCGCAAGTCGGAGAGTTGCGGGCGCTTATCGTCACGCTGCTCGACTTGGCGGGACAGCTGCGACAGTGCGATCACCGGAACGTTCAGTTCCTTGGCCAGTGCTTTCAATGTCGTCGTGATTTGAGTGATTTCCTGCACCCGATTGACGTCAGCCTTGCCGGATGTGCCGCTTAGCAATTGCAGATAGTCGATGATCACCAAGTCAATGCCTTGAGCGCGCTGCAGGCGCCGGGCGCGGGCGGCCAGCTGGCTGACCGAGATGCCCCCTTGATCGTCAATGTAGAGCGGCAGGTTCTGCAATTCTTCTGTCGCTTCACGAAGAGTCTCGAAATCGTGCTTGTCGAGATCGCCTTGACGGATTTTGTGAGCATTGATGCTGGTTCGTTCGGCCAGGATTCGCGTCGCCAATTGCTCCGACGACATTTCCAGGGAGAAGAACGCGACTTTGCCACCTTCAAGTGTTTTCGTTGAACCGTCTTCTTGCTTCTCGCCGCGATAATCTGCGGCAACATTATAGGCGATATTCGTGACGAGCGAGGTTTTCCCCATAGAAGGGCGCCCGGCCAGAATGATCAGATCGGAGCCGTGCAGACCGCCCATTTTGTGGTCGAGATCATCCAGGCGCGTTGCGATCCCGGCAATCTTGCCTTCGCGTTTGAACGCGGCTTCGGCCATTTGCAGCGATTCCGTCAGCGCCTCGGAAAATGTCGAAAAGCCACGTCCGGTAGAGCCTCGCTCCGCCAGCGCAAACAATTCACGCTCTGCCAGTTCGACTTGTTGGGAGCCATCCACTTCGCGGTCATGGTGCTGGGCGCGAGACTGCACACCGGCGCCGATATTGATCAATTCCCGGCGCATTGCGAGGTCCCGGATGATTCGGGCATAGTCCTGAACTTACGGGCCGAATGAAGCACTGTCGAGCAGGTCGGAGAGGTATTGTGCGACGCCAATTTGCGTCACGAGCTCATCTGTTTCGAATTGTAAGCGTAAAGTTACACCATCGGCGACCCGGCCGTTCTGGATCAGCATCAGGCAAGCCTCGAAGATTTCCTGGTGCGCCGGGGCATAGAAATCAATCGGACGGAGAATATCCGAAACGCGCTGGAACGCGTTATTGTCATATAGGATCGACCCGATAACCGCTGCTTCTGCAGATAGGTTGTGTGGCAGATCAGGACCGGAGTCTTCGGCTGACGGGAGGGGGGCGATCGCATTGCTCATCTGGCGTTATTAACCAAGAACGACCCTGATGGGCAGTCCCCGAGTGCACGATTCCCCCGAACAATACCTGAGTTATCCACAATTCTAGTGACGCAGTCGATGCAGCGCACACGGGTCTGCTGGTTTTTCTGAAATGATGCGTTATGTAGCGCCGTTCGAGTGCTGCCCAATCACCACCTCTGCGGAGCCTATCAACAATGAGCCAGGTCTCACTGCTGTCCAATCTGTCCAGCCCTGCGGGAGTCTATGGGGCCCCGTTTGGCGTTGATGTGTTGTCTCTGATTGAAGCTCTTGAAGCGCGAGGCAGTGCCGGAATTTTTGTGGCGCGTGATGACAAACAGGCTGCGACCGCGATTAAGCTGGCGCAATTCTACCGCCCGGCACTGGACCTTGTTAGTTTGCCGGGTTGGGATGTATTGCCTTATGACCGGGTCAGCCCGTCTCCAGCTGTGGCTGCGGCTCGGTGCGCGGCATTGGCGGCCCTGGCGCAGCGGGCGGCAAATGCGGAGCCTTGCCTCGTCGTCACGACGGCGAGTTCGCTGGTTCAGAAAGTCCCGCCAAAAGAAACGATGCGGGCCAGTTCGCTATCGGTTTTTACAGGCGGCCGGATTCAGCAACAGGATCTGACCTCATATTTGTCTGTAAACGGCTATGTGCGGGTCGCGTCAGTTTCTGAGAAAGGCGAGTATTCGATCCGTGGGGGCAAAGTCGACATCTATCCACCGACAGGCGATGAG
>CAYGUD010000082.1:0-2492 GCA_964352865.1 uncultured Hyphomonas sp. | reverse complement strand
GTTGAAACGATCAAGGCGTTTGATCCGGAAACCCAGATCTCCACGCGGCCGCTCAACCGTGTTGCTTTGGCACCGGTGTCTGAGATCCTGTTCAACGAGCAAACGCTGGCGCTGTTCCGAGAGCGCTATCTATCTGAGCTCGGCTCGCCCCTTGGTGACCCGATGTATGAGGCTGCAAGGGCAGAAATCCGGCGGGGCGGCATTGAAGGCTGGCTGCCGCTCTTTCACAGCCATCTGGATACGCTCTTTGACTATCTTGGGCCGAATGCTCTGATTGGGCTTGGCGCTCTGGCAGCGGAAGCGGCGAGTGAGCGGCTCAAGCAGGCCGAAGACTATCACGCTGCCCGAGTAGAGGCCGCTGGCGAAGATCGACAGGCACGGGTTCTTGCACCTGATCATTTGTACCTGACCGAAGGTCAGCTGACGGCTGCCTTGCAAAGCCGCGGTGTTGCACGGTTCCATACCGGGCAGGGGGAAGGCGAGTTGAGCATGGGCGGCGTCCCAGGCCGGGATTTCGCGCCCGAACGGGCTCAGCCTGAGATCAATATTTTTGAAGTCGCTGCGGCGCATGCCAGATCCTGTCTTGCCGCGGGCAAAACCGTCGTGTTCGGCGCCTGGACAGAAGGTTCGGCCAGTCGTCTGGAAGGCGTACTTGAAGATCATGGATTACCGGATGCGACGCGGGTATATTCTTTGGAGGCTGCGAGGCAGGCTAGAATTTCAATTTGCGAATTGCCGCTTGAGAACGGCTTCGAGACCTCCGATCTTGTCATCATTGGCGAGCCGGACATTCTGGGCGATCGACTAGCTGCGCCTCGCCGTAAGCGCAAGGCTGCGAACTTTATCGCTGAAGCAGGAAGCCTAAATCCTGGCGATCTGGTCGTCCATGTCGACGACGGTGTTGGACGCTATGTTGGCTTGAAGACGCTTGATCTTGCCGGCGCCGCGCATGACTGCCTCGAGCTTGGTTATTCCAAAGGCGACAAGGTCTTTCTGCCGGTCGAAAACATCGACCTGATTAGTCGCTATGGCAGTGAAGATGCCGAAAGCGCGATTGATGCGCTTGGCGGCGTTGGCTGGCAGACCCGTAAGGCGCGCGCCAAGAAGAAGATTCTTGAAATGGCCGCGGAACTTATGGCGATCGCCGCCGCGCGCGAAATGAAGAAGGCCGATACCGTCGTCACAGGCGATGGTCTTTACGAAGAATTCGCGGCGCGCTTCCCATATGAGGAAACTGACGATCAGTTGAACGCCATCGAAGACGCGCTCGGTGATCTTGCGTCTGGCAAGCCGATGGACCGTCTGGTCTGCGGTGATGTCGGGTTTGGCAAGACGGAAGTCGCGATGCGGGCAGCCTTCGTTGCGGCGATGGCAGGTCAGCAAGTCGCGATCATAGCGCCGACCACGCTCTTGGCCCGTCAGCACTATAATACGTTTGCTGCGCGGTTCGCGGGCTGGCCATTGCAAGTCAAACCACTCTCGCGCTTTGTTTCGGCCAAAGAGGCTAATGAAACCAAAGCTGGGATGACGTCCGGCACAGTCGATGTGGTGATTGGCACGCATGCATTGCTGGCAAAGAATGTTGAATTCAAACGGCTTGGCCTCCTGATTGTCGATGAAGAACAACGCTTTGGAGTTAAGCACAAAGAGCGCCTCAAAGAATTGAAAGCCGACGTTCACGTCCTGACTCTGTCAGCGACGCCGATCCCGCGAACCTTGCAAATGGCGCTTACGGGCATTCGTGATTTGTCGATTATCGCAACACCGCCCATCGACCGTCTGGCCGTGCGCACTTATGTCACTGAGTTCGATGCAGTGACGGTTCGGGAAGCCTTGCTGCGCGAGAAGTATCGCGGCGGGCAAAGCTATTATGTCGCGCCGCGGATATCTGATCTGGATTATCTGGAAAACTTCCTGACGGCGAACGTCCCGGAAGTGAAATTCTGTGTCGCACATGGTCAGATGCCTGCGGGCGAACTCGAAGACCTTATGACCGCTTTCTATGAAGGCGAATATGATGTCCTTCTATCGACAACAATTGTCGAGAGCGGCCTGGATATTCCGCGTGCCAATACGCTGGTCATTCACAAGGCTGACCGCTTCGGTCTCGCGCAACTCTATCAATTGCGCGGGCGCGTCGGTCGATCGAAGCTGCGGGCTTATGCCTATCTGACAACACCCGCGGACCGGGTCATCTCAACCTCTGCTGAGCGTCGCTTGCGAGTGTTGCAATCGCTCGACAGTCTCGGCGCCGGGTTCCAATTGGCGAGCCACGATCTCGATATGCGCGGCGGCGGTAATTTGCTTGGTGATCAGCAGTCGGGGCACGTGCGGGAAGTCGGCGTCGAGCTTTATCAGCAAATGCTGGAAGACGCGGTGAAAGCATTGCAGTCTGGATCGAATACGAATGATGAAGTTGCTGATGAATGGTCGCCGCTGATCAATCTCGGCATGTCGGTGCTGATCCCGGAAGGCTATGTCGAGGATCTGGG
>CAYGUD010000081.1:5340-8518 GCA_964352865.1 uncultured Hyphomonas sp. | reverse complement strand
TGGCTGCCCATCATTGATCCCAAACGCCATTTCGGGCTCGGTCCACCAGGCATTCATGCCGACGACAGCAACTCCGATAGACGTACACGCCCAGTAAATCAGCATCCATTCGGGATAATTGCGCATCGCAATGGCGACACGATCGCCCGGCTTCAGCCCCTGTTCAAACAGCCAGCCCGCGACGCTGTTCACTTGCTGGTGCGCTTCACCATAGCTGATGCGCTCCTGCTCATAGATCAGGTAGGGTCTATCGGCGAACTGCGACGTCGATAGCCAGATTTCACGAACGCTATTTGGGCGGTTTTTGAAATCCCGGATCTTATTGCCGAAAATTTCTGTTTCGATAATTTCGAAGGCGCCGCCCGGGCCGGTCAGCCTTTCATGGGCTGCTTTGAGTTCTTTGTAATACATATCCTGCCCCGATCGTTTTGTTGATAGACATACGATGCCAGCGGCTGTGCGGAAGACCTCACGTAGAGGTACGGTCCGCAAACGGGGCGTTGGCTTGGATTGGAATGGGCTCCGGACCCTTGGAAAACGGTACCTATGAGGCGGTTACAGTCGGAATCACAGCGGCAACGACAATCGCTGCTGTAATAGCTGCCTGAGCGGCTTTCACCGCCGCGACCCTGGCGCCCGTAGCCAGCAAGTCGCCAGCCGTAATTGCCTTGATCCGTGCCTTGTTGGAGTTCAGCAGGTCCCGGTCAAAATTGTGCCGCAGCACGTCAGCGGTTTTCGCGAGCGCAATGATGACGCTCAGGCGCTCGTCAACTTGGCCGGTTCCGGCAATCGTCCTTTTGAGCTCGGTTTTGAGATTGGATTCGAGTTTCGGCGAGGCTTCAGGCCAACTTGTCAGTGTGAACAGACCGAAAACTTTCGATGTTTCTTTGGTCAACGCGCCAAGCTTGCAGAGCTCTTCGGCGAGGGTTGGGATAAGGTCTTTGTGATTGCCGAGCCGGGTGATCCAGTCCTGCATGGTGCGTTGCTTCTCACTGTTTGCAATAGCGTTCAGAATGAGATCGAGAAAAGGCTCCCGCGCTCTGGCATCCGGAGCAGCGATGAGTTTGGGTTTCTTGTCTTCAGTCGCAATGAGCAGACCGCGCAGCAAAAGTTCCGACACACCGGCCCCGGCAATGGCTGGCTTGTAAAGCCCAGCTTTTGGACGACCGCTTTCATCTTTCAGTGTGAGCAGAAGCAAAGACTGAGGCAAAGTGAGCGGCGTTTTCATCGGGTGACCTTCCTGAGGTTTTATCGTTTTACGATATATAGGTGGCCGGTCATGCCCTGATAAGAGGCGTACACAAATTCTTGTTTCATTTAAAAAGCTGGCGCGCCGTCTCGTTATTCTGCGGGCTTGAGTTCCAGCAACAGGGCGGGGTCGATGTAAAAATCGCCGCCGCGATCACTATTGTTCGGATTGCGCCATTTCACCGCCCAGTGCAGGTGGGGGCCCGTGGTGCGCCCGGTATTACCGCTGGCGCCGAGCCTGTCACCGGCCTTCACTTTGTCGCCAGCTGCAACATCAACCGCTGACATGTGCATGAACACAGAGACCAGGCCATCGCCATGGTCGAGGAAGACTGTGCCGCCTTCATAATACAGGTCTTCATCGCCAAGCGTGACCGTCCCGCTCGCGGGCGCGACAATTTCCGTACCAATGGGAATGGCGATGTCATAGCCATAATGGACTGAGACCTTATCGCAGGGCTCACCATTCTTACCGACGCCGATATATTTCCGGGCCGGTCCAAACGGCGATGACATCGGGCCGTCGGATGGACGGATAAATCCGTTGCGCGCCCCGTCGCCGGACGAGAAGGTCTTGAATGCGGTCTGTTTCTTGACCCAGCTGCGCGAGGCGTGAGCCTTTTGCGCTTCGGTGCGAGCATCAACCTTATCGCAATCCAGGCCTTCAATGGTTCGGAACGGATCGTCCCGCTCGACCAAAGGCACTGTAATCGAGATGCCTGGATCAGCCTCAGCGGTGATCGAAATGGACAGGGCTTCAGTGCGCGACAGTCCAATTGTCGCGAAGCCATCTGCATTTACAGGCACTTCGCGGCGGGATTTGCCATTCGCGCCTGACACGATCAAATTGTCAGTGTTTGTCGCTTCACAGACCAGAAGGCCGCCCTGCACGGCCTGGCCACTGCAATCGATCGATACGAGATCAGCATGAACCGGTGCCGGAACACCGAGCCAGAGTATGACAACCAGCAGCCAGTCGCGCAAAAACATCTAGGTCTTTTCGACCATTCGGCTCGCTGCGGCTGCTGCGTCCACATAGGCTTCCTGATGATCCACGCTCCAATAGCGCAAGGCTGCGAGCGGAATTTTGCGGCCGGTGACAGCGCAAATTACGTAATCCCCAGGACTTAGCAGTTCAAGATCCGCATCGAGATATCGCATCTTGGCTTCGCCGGGTTGTCGATCAGTCTTTTTCAGCATGTCCCAATAATGCCTGATCATTCGGCGAAAGGAAAGCCCAGAAATACTGCAGAAGTTTTCGCTTTGTTCTGGAGAACAAATGTGGTACATCATTCTCAGCAGGCGGGCTCGGGGCCATTCTACGCCGAGTAAGATATAGACGAAAAGGAACGACTCATGTCCAAACCCAACTTACAACTTGTGGATAAGGAATCCGGCGTGGACAAGCAGAAAGCTCTCGAAACGGCACTTGCCAATATTGACCGAGCATTCGGCAAAGGCTCAGTGATGCGCCTTGGCGAAAAGAAATCGATGGATGTCGAATCGATCCCAACAGGATCCCTCGGCCTCGATATCGCTCTCGGCATTGGCGGCCTGCCAAAAGGCCGTGTGGTTGAAATTTATGGACCGGAAAGTTCGGGTAAGACGACCTTGTCGCTACATGTGATTGCAGAAGCACAGAAGAATGGCGGCGTTTGCGCCTTTGTTGATGCTGAGCACGCACTGGACCCGGTCTATGCGGGTAAGCTTGGTGTCGATCTCGACGATCTGCTGGTCTCGCAGCCTGATACAGGTGAGCAAGCGCTTGAAATTGCGGACACTTTGGTTCGCTCTGGCGCGATTGATGTCCTGGTTATCGACTCTGTGGCGGCATTGACCCCACGGGCCGAGATTGAAGGCGAAATGGGCGACAGTCTGCCAGGCTTGCAAGCCCGACTGATGAGCCAGGCGCTGCGCAAGCTGCCTGGTT
>CAYGUD010000081.1:0-5330 GCA_964352865.1 uncultured Hyphomonas sp. | reverse complement strand
ATTGTATGGTTATCTTCATCAACCAGATCCGGATGAAAATCGGCGTCATGTTTGGCAGCCCTGAAACGACATCAGGCGGTAATGCGTTGAAATTCTACGCTTCTGTGCGGCTGGATATCCGCCGTATTGGCGCGCTCAAGGACAAGGATGAAGTGATCGGCAACCAGACCCGGGTCAAAGTGGTGAAAAATAAAGTTGCACCACCTTTCCGGCAGGTCGAGTTTGACATCATTTACGGTGAAGGGATCTCCAAAACGGGCGAGATCATTGACCTTGGTGTTAAATGTGAAGTGATTGAGAAATCCGGTTCCTGGTATTCCTATGGGCCGGAACGGATCGGTCAGGGGCGCGAGAAGACCCGCCAATTCCTCAAGGACAATCCGGAAATTAGCGATGAGATTGAGCTCGAAATCCGTAAACGGTCCGGGCTTCTTTCGGAGGTCTTGCTGTCAGAAGGTGGTGGCCCAGCTGAGGAAGCTGAAGCCGGCTAGGCCCGCTTTCAAATCTAACCATGTGCAACGCGCCCGCGGAAACGCTTGGCGCGTTGCTTTTATGTGCATATATCCACCGCGTGAGAGCTCATTTCTTTGAGTCGGCGAGAGGATATTCAATGACCAGCGTCAATCAGTTACGCGAAGCGTTTTTGTCTTACTTTGAAAGTAAGGGACATGTTCGCAAAGCCTCGGCACCGCTGGTGCCAGAGAATGATCCGACTTTGCTGTTCGTCAATGCGGGCATGGTCCCGTTCAAGAATATTTTCACAGGCACAGAGACCCCCACAGAGTTGCGGGCCACAACATCGCAAAAATGCGTCCGCGCTGGCGGCAAGCATAATGACCTCGATAATGTCGGCTATACCGCGCGTCACCACACGTTCTTTGAGATGCTCGGCAATTTCTCATTTGGTGACTATTTCAAAGACGAGGCAATTGAATTTGGCTGGGAACTGGTCACCAAGGAACTCGGCTTGCCGGCTGAGAAGCTTCTGGTCACAGTCTATTCTGAAGACGATGAAGCCGCTGCGATCTGGAAGAAAATCGCAGGTTTGTCAGATGATCGGATCATCCGCATTCCAACCTCGGACAATTTCTGGTCAATGGGCGATACTGGCCCATGCGGCCCTTGTTCTGAAATCTTCTTTGATCACGGCCCGGACATTTGGGGCGGTCCTCCCGGAACGCCGGAAGAAGATGGCGACCGGTTCATCGAAATCTGGAACCTGGTCTTTATGCAATTCAACCAGCAGCATGGCGGCGTGCGGGAAAACCTGCCCAAGCCGTCAATTGATACCGGCATGGGCCTCGAGCGTATCGCAGCGGTTCTGCAAGGTGTACACAATAATTACGAAATTGATCTGTTCCAGAACCTGATCGCCGCTGAAGAAGACGTCTATGGTCAGAAAGCCAAAGGCGATCAGCTCGGCTCGTTTCGTGTGATTGCGGACCATTTGCGGACCTCCGCTTTTCTCGTTGCGGACGGTGTAACGCCTTCAAATGAGGGCCGCGGCTATGTGCTGCGCCGGATCATGCGCCGGGCCATGCGCCACGCTCATATTCTCGGCGCGCGCGAGCCCGGCATGCACAAATTGGTGCCTGCTCTGATCGCTGAAATGGGCGCCGCCTATCCAGAGCTCGGCCGCGCGAAAGTCGCGATCCAGAGCGCGTTAGAGCAAGAAGAGAGCCGTTTCCAGACAACGCTGGGTCGCGGACTGGCTTTGCTGGACGACGCCGCCGTTGACCTGAGCGAAGGCGACACATTGCCGGGCGAAACAGCGTTTAAACTGTATGACACTTATGGTTTCCCGCTCGATCTGACGCAGGACATCCTGCGTGGCCGAGGTATGAGCGTTGATGAGAGTGGCTTTGATGCCGCTATGACCCGTCAGAAAGAAGGCTCGAAGGCTTCTGGCTTCACGTCTGGCGATGCGGCCTCTGACGAGGTCTGGTTCCGTATTCGCGACAAAGTCGGCGCGACGAATTTCCTGGGTTACTCCGCGCTGTCGTCCGAAGGCGCGATTGCCGCCATGGTCGCAGACGGCCAGACGACAGATCACCTCAAAGCGGGCGAGGAAGCTGAACTTGTTCTCGACCAAACCCCGTTCTACGCCGAAAGCGGCGGTCAGGCCGGTGATCGCGGGGTGATCGAATTCAAAGGCGGACGGTTCATTGTGCGCGACGTGCAAAAGCGCGCAGGCGATTTGCATGTTCATGTCGGTGAATTGGTCGAGGGCAAGCTCAAAACGGGCGCCGCCATAACCGCTCATGTGAATGGTGACCGCCGCACGCGGGTGATGGCCAATCACTCTGCGACGCATTTGCTGCACGCTGCGTTGCGCGACATCCTTGGCGAACATGTCACGCAAAAAGGGTCGCTGGTTGAAGAAGACCGCTTCCGATTCGATTTCTCGCATGGCGGACCCGTATCTGCAGCGGAAATCGAAGCGATTGAGGACCAAGTCAATGCCGTCATTCGCCAGAACAATTCTGTTGGTGTTGCTGTGACGACTCCAGACAAGGCGATCGAAGCAGGCGCTCTGGCGCTGTTCGGCGAGAAGTATGGCGACGAAGTTCGCGTGCTGAGCATGGGCGCGGACCTGAACGGCGCGAATAAGCCTTATTCTGTCGAATTGTGCGGCGGAACGCATGTCGAGCGCACCGGCGACATCGCCACTTTTGTGATTACCAGCGAAGGCGGCGTTTCATCTGGTGTGCGCCGGATTGAAGCGGCGACTGGCGCGGAAGCCATCGCATTCCTTCGCAGTCGCGCGCAGGTTGCCGTGGATCTGTCCGAGCAGTTGAAAGTGCCGCTCAAGGATGTAGCCAAGAAAGTGTCGGGTATCAGCGAAGAGCGCAAGGTGCTTGAACGGCAACTGGCTGATACGAAGCGGGCGCTGGCAATGGCCGGCGAAAGCGGCGCGCCATCTGGTCCGGAAGTGATCAATGGCGTCAATCTGATTGCGCGAGTGGCTGAAGGTGTCGGAGGCAAAGATCTGCGCGCATTGATTGATGAGGCCAAAGCGCAAATGAAGTCAGGGATTGCCCTCTTCATTGGCGTCAATGATGGCAAAGCTGCCGTTGCGGTTGGCGTGACAGAAGACCTAGTCGGCAGCCACTCAGCCGTAGACCTGGTGCGGGTTGCGGCGGCTGAAGTTGGCGGTAAAGGCGGCGGTGGTCGTGCCGACATGGCGCAAGCCGGGGGTCCAGATGGCTCGAAGGCCGAAGCCGCACTCGACGCGGTGCGGGCGGCGTTGAACGCTTAGTCGAGCCGAGGTGGAAACACTGGCTCTTCGTCACCGGTTTTCCATTGCGCAAATTTCGGCATTACGCGTTTGAACAGGTCGCTTTCCAAATGATAGGTGAGCCAGGCCTGCAGACGCGGCAACTCCAGAGCGTCGAACCAGGCCCGATCCGTGTTCGCGAATTGGCGAATAAACGGGAAGATGGCGATGTCGGCATAACTGACTTGGTCGCCAAACAAATGGGCGCGGCCCTCAAGCTGGGCGTCGAGTTTTTCGAGGAATTTCAGGCCAAGAGACCGTTGCTCGTCACGGACGTTCCCTTCGCCCTCGTAGCGATTAGGATATTTGTAGCGATCCAGCGCGCTCTTGAATGGGCCGTCACATTCGGCGACGAGCGCGTCCATATCTGCGCGCGTGCCCAGCTCAGGCGCTAGCCAGTTGCCAGTGTCATGCTTCGCCAAGGCCCAAGCCATGACATCCAGGCTTTCTTCAATCACGGTTCCATCGAGATCGACAATCACCGGGACTGTGCCTTTTGGGGAGGCGTCGAGCATTTCAGAAGGCTTGTCGCGCAGGACGACTTCGCGCAACCGGCAGTCAATCTCGGCATTGGCAATCGCCATGCGCGCACGCATCGCATAGGGGCAGCGGCGGAAAGAATAGAGGATGGGCCGGGTCTGGCTCACGCAGACACTTTCTTTCTTGGGGTCATGACAACGTCATCCCCGATATGGGTTTCACCGCGCTCTTTTGCTAGCCGGACTTGCTTTTGACGCTCTCTGAGGGCGGCCATTTTTGCGTCCGTGAAAGTGCCGTGGCAGCGCGGGCACGAGACGCCGTCTTCATAATGCGCGTGGGCGCGGTCTTCGGCGCTGACGGGGTAGCGGCAGGCGTGACAGAGCTGATAGTCGCCGACTTCGAGGGCGTGACCGACACTGACGCGCTCATCAAACACGAAACATTCACCTTCCCAGAGACTTTCAGCTTCAGGCACCGTTTCGAGATATTTCAGAATACCGCCTTGGAGATGGAAGACATCCTCGATGCCGAGCGACTTTACATATGAGGTCGATTTTTCACAGCGGATGCCGCCTGTGCAGAACATCGCGATTTTCGGTGTCCGTCCTTGCGCAGCAAGTTCTGCGCGAAAACCTTCGAACCATTCAGGGAATTGCCGGAAGCTCTCTGTTTCCGGATCTATCGCGCCCTGGAAAGTCCCGAGGGCGACTTCGTAATCATTGCGCGTGTCAATCACGACGGTGTCTGGATCGGAAATCAGCGCATTCCAGTTCTTTGGCTCGACATAGGCGCCAACCAGGCAAGTCGGGTCTGTGCCCGGCACGCCCATGGTCACGATTTCATTCTTGAGCCGAACTTTCAGGCGCAGGAATGGCATGCCGTCTGAATAGCTGTCTTTCCATTCAAGAGTCTCGCAACCGGGCAGGGCGCAGATGATTTCCAGCGCCTTTTCCATGGCCGCGGCAGGGCCAGCAATCGTTCCATTCACACCTTCAGTGGCGAGCAGGATTGTGCCTTTGATGCCGAGCTCGGAGAGCGCCTCATAGAGCGGCTCACGCAAAGCGTTCGGGTCATCAAACGAAACGAATTTATACAAGGCGGTGACGCGGATATCTGACATGGGACGGGCTTATGACAGAAGAGCGAGAAGGTGAAAAGTCGGGGGTGTCACGTAGTCGCTGGGGAACGCTCCCCCGTATTCCTGACGAAAGTCAGGATCCATGGCGGTTGAGAAAGGTGATCGCCCGGTCGCCATGGCTGCCAACTTGCGTTGGCAAAGCGGGTAACTGAATTCACGGGTGCTGCCTTGCCTTTGCCAAAATCACCCTCTATGTCCAGCCACTCTGTCAACCTGATCAATAAGAGGAGGGGTGCATGCAGATACTGATTACAGACCGATATCACCCCGTTTCTAACACTTAGGATCAGGACCCTTTCCAATGGGCAATTCTAAACTGGGGCGCATATGCGCTCCATTGAACGCGCGGTTTGGCGACTGTCGCCGCGCATCCCGAAATTCGATTCAGCCGGAAAGGCTGGCAGGAGAAAATCATGCGTGAGGACATGTTTAAAG
>CAYGUD010000080.1:1284-8617 GCA_964352865.1 uncultured Hyphomonas sp. | reverse complement strand
ATGGCGGCCAAGACGTTTCACGAAATCCAGCTTATGCGCGAATTTCGGGTTGGCTTCTGGATCCGGCGTGTCACCGCCCGCCGGCAGATAGATATTGTGAACCTCAAGTCCGTTGACGCGAATGGCATTCACCCGCGCATGACCTTCGCGGCACAAAGCCGGCGTATCAAGAATTTCAATCGGGGCCCGGCTGGCAATCGCGACGCCATGATGGCCACCGCGCTGTCCGTGCACGCAAAGATGCTCAAACCCCAATTGCTTGAAGGCTTTTTCTGGAAACTCCGCCGTTTGGCATTTGATTTCCTGGAAACAGAGAATGTCAGGCTGCTCAGCCGCGATAAAGGCTTCGATGTTAGGAAGTCGAAGACGAACGGAGTTGATGTTCCAGCTGACGAGTTTGAGGCGTGAATTGGTCATCTAGCCCGCTTAGGCAGCACATGCCGAATCGTCAACGCGCGCGCGTTGCGCATTGATCCTCAAGCTCAGGACTTCAAATGTCTCTAGTTCTCCAGCGGGGTGAACTTCAGCTTCGCCGCTTGCAGAGTGACTGTGCCAATATCTTCTGTTTCAGCTTCAATCCGAACCGGGACATGCGCGCCGTTTGGAAGCGGCGCCAACCACATACGCAGCGGACCATCAATGCCTGACAAATTATCCTTGTCCGACTCGCCTTCCTTATAGCCAGCGACTTTGTCCATCCGGATGTGACATTCATAAGCTTCACCGGACCAGGCATCGGACTTGACCGGGGTCAGACCATGATTGGTCAAATGCAAGTGCGTCAGCTGGCGACCATCAAAAATCTTCAGCGGGCCCCCACACGGGTCTTCTCCCTCAGCACGAGGCTCAAGCGCGAACGAGATCAGCGCTGTAACCGGGTCTTTGGCGTCCAGAGCCTGCTCGACTGTCGCGGCTGGATCTCCAAGATTACCGAATCGCGGTGTCGCGGTCATTTCGAAATCGTCTTTCAGATATTTCAAATCGACGCGGCGGTTTTTCTTCCCATCCTTGTTCTGTGAGACAAAGGCATAGGTATCCAGTCCTTCCGGGGAGGTATAACCGGAGGCAGCGATCTCGAGATCATAATTGACCAGGATATCCGCCAGACCCGTAGTCTTCACATGGCTGCGAATGGCATAGGTATCTTTGTTCATGGTGACGCGGAAATTGGCTTTGCCCGTAATTGGCAGGATCAACACCCAGGCGCTGGCCTTGATATTATACTCCATTTCCATCGGCTGACCGGCTTCGATCATCGCGAGTATATGTGGTTCAACCAATGCCGTGTCGGCGCCGGAGACGCTGGACAGGGTCAGGGAGGCAAGAGCCGCAGAGGCGAGCAGTTTTTTTATCATGATCAGGCTTCCTCATCTGAAGACGATTTGATCTTGTTATATAGGGTGTGTGGCAAAAGCTAGCCTGAACAAGGGCGCCATGGTTTCGCCCTGATTAAATCCCGGTTATAGTCAAAATCTGATCCTTCAGGCGCGGACTCATCTCAGTGCTTGACGGGCTTAATCTCTGAGCGTAATAGCCCCGCTTCGGTTTCAATCTAGACAATGAGCGAGCGACCATGTCCCGCGTATGTGAACTTACTGGCACAGGCCCTATGGTCGGACACAATGTCAGCCACTCGAATATCAAAACCAAGCGCCGGTTTATGCCAAACCTGGTGAATGTCACACTGCATTCTGAAGCGCTGGATCAGCGTTTTTCAATGCGCGTCGCGGCGAAAGCCCTGCGCACGGTCGACAAACTTGGCGGCCTGGACGCATATTTGGCCAAAGCCAAGGATGACGTGCTTTCAATCAAGGCACTGAAAATCAAAAAGAACATCGCAAAGAAAGCCGAAGAAGCCGCTTAACCGCCTTCTTTTGCAAATCGTTTGAGACGCGTCCTGACCTTCAGGGCGCGTTTTTTATTTCTGATTTGCACCCGATCAAAAGCCAGTTAGGCTCGCTTTGCATATATGAGGGAGAGGTCAATGCGCGTTTGGATCGTAGGCATAGCTGGATTGGTTTTAGCAGGATGCCAGGCGGGCGAAGAAGCCGTCACCCCTGAGGCGCCCACCGCCGCAACGTCCGCACCCGATCTGACAGTGTTCACTGGCGGAACCATTTATACCGGCAATGGTATGGAAACCGTCGAAGCCGTGACGGTCGATGAAAATGGCCGAATAGTCGCCGTCAGTCCGCCAAGTTCGCAGGATTGGGATGATAGCGATGTGACACTGGTTGATCTGGACGGCGCGGTGATGTTTCCCGGTTTCGTCGATGGCCATGCCCACTTGCTCGGTATTGGCGAACGCGAGCTCACCCTCAACCTTGAAGGCACAGCGTCAATTGGCGAACTGGTGACGCGAATAGAAAGTGAGTTGCAGGGCCGCCCCGATGGTCAGGTTCTGTTTGGACGCGGATGGATCGAAACGGGCTGGCCAGAAGGCCGAATGCCCACTGCTGCAGACTTGGACGCTGTCAGCCCTGACAATCCGGTGGTGTTAGGCCGAGCCGATGGCCATGCCCTGGTCGCCAATAGCGCCGCCCTCGCCGCAGCTGGCGTGACCGATGAGACAGCGGACGTTGAAGGCGGCAAGATCGAACGGGACGCGGACGGCAAAGCCACGGGCATTCTGATCGATAATGCGATGGGCCAGGTCTATGCTCTGGTTTCAGCGCCGACAGGCGAGGATATTGTCCGCGCCTATGTAATTGGCTCAAAGAACTATTCAGCCCGCGGCTGGACCGGCGTGCACAATATGAGCGTGAGTCCGGATCATGCCTCCGTTCTCGAGCGACTCGACCTGGAAGGCCGTATGCCGCTGCGTCTGCACAATGCCTATGATGAATCGGGATTCGAGATCGCTGCCACACGGGCGCATGAGACAGATACGATTACCAATCGCGCCGTGAAACTATACATGGACGGCGCGCTTGGCTCACGCGGTGCCTTGCTGATTGAACCCTACTCTGATCGTCCTGATACAAGCGGTTTATCGCTGATGCAGCCTGAGCTGCTCTTCATCGCGATGGAAATGGCTGAGCAGAACCAGGTACAACTCGCAATTCATGCAATCGGAGACCTCGCCAACAGGCATATCCTCGATTCATTTGAAGCTGGCGAATACAGCGCCGACAATCGCTGGCGCATTGAGCACACTCAAATCCTGCATCCGGATGATATTGCCCGCGTCGGATCGCTGGGTCTGATCGCGTCAATGCAGCCGAGCCACGCGATTGGCGACTTGAAATTCGCACCCGACCGCCTCGGTCAGGGCCGCCTGTATGGCGCTTATGCCTGGCAGAGTCTGCTCAACACCGGCGCCATTATCGTTGGTGGCTCAGATGCGCCAGTGGAAATCGGGACACCGCAAATCGAGTTCTACGCCGCTGTCGCGCGCAAGGACCTTGAAGGCTTCAGCAATGAAGACTGGTACGCCGAAGAGGCGCTGACGCGCGAACAAGCGCTCACCCTGTTCACCTCCGCACCAGCCTATGCCGGATTCATGGAAGACCAGCTCGGCACAATTGAAGTCGGAAAGCTTGCTGATTTCTCAGTGTTCGACCGTGATCTGATGACCATTCCTGAAGCTGAAATCCTCCAGGCCAATACCATTATGACCGTGGTTCACGGCGAAATCGTCTTCGCAGCAGAATAGACGCTAGCGCCCCTTGAAGGCCGGCGCACGTTTCTCGACAAAACTATCAACGCCTTCTTTGAAATCGAAGCTGGCAAAGCTCTGCAGCATTTCCTGATCGGCAATTTCGAGGGAGCGGGAAAAGGTCTGAAAATAGCTTTCCCGGATTTGCCGCTTCATCACCGCCAGCGACCGCGGAGACACCTGTGTCGACAAATGTTTGGCCGTGTCCATGACATGCGGCAGCAATTCATTCGCCGGCAGGGCGCGATTAACCAGGCCAACCCGCTCGGCTTCAGCGCCTTTGAAGACGCGCGCTGTGAACAGCAGATCCAGGGCATGCGCCTCGCCGACCAGGCGCGGCAGCAACCAGCCAATCCCGTGCTCGGCGATCAAGCCACGCTGGGCAAACGCGGTCGTGAACTTGGCATCCTGATTGGCAAATCGCATATCCGCATAGAGCGTGAAGATCAGGCCAATTCCGGCGCACGGTCCATTGATCGCCGCTATGATCGGCTTCGGACAGGCATACATGTAACCAAATCGCCCAGGATATAGCGCGGCCAGGTCCTCACTATCCTTTGGAATGGCGGCGGCGTCTGTTCCGCTCGTCGCGGCCTCGGCTGAATCGCCACCTTCATCGCCAATCTGCTGTAATCCATCCATATCCGCGCCAGCGCAGAATCCCCGGCCGGCGCCGGTCACAATGATGCAGCGAATATTATCGTCCGCACCGGCGCGTTCGATCGTGTCGCGAACGCTGTTTTCCATCCCGCCTGTCCAGGCATTCAAGCGGTCCGGACGATTGAGCGTAATGGTGAGGATCTGATCCTCTATATCGGTCAGGATGTCCTGATATTCAGCCATGCGGTTTTCCTCCTGCGTGTTCTTTGAACGTATCAAAGCAGAAGAAATCGACGGCGTAACCATTTCCCGCGCGAAAAGCGCTTTCTGCTAACCAGCGTCAGCATAGACTTTCGTTGCCGCGAAATGATCGAGCATATGCCTTGTAATGCTTGGCAGGAATCGCGGCGGCACGTCATGCCCCATGCCCTCGATCACTTCCAGACGTGCGCCATGAACAAGTTTGGCAATGTCCCGGCCGCCCTCGATCGGCACAAGTGGATCGGCCGAGCCATGCACCACCAGAGTCGGTGCTTTGATGCTTCGCGTGTGCTTGCGAAAATCACCAGCCGAAACAATCGCCGACATTTGCCGTGCAACGCCTGCGGGATTGTAGTTTCTGTCATAAGAACGCGTAATCCGGTCACGCATACCATTCGTGTTGTGATCTTCGCCAGGCGTGCCGATGCCGCCAAAAGTTGCGACCGAAAGATCAATGATCGCATCGCGCGTTGTCGGCGGCGGACCGCGGCGAACCATGGCTTTCATGACGTTTCCGGACGGACGAGGCAGTTTTGGATTGCCCGTGGTCGTCATGATCGCTGTCAGGCTGCTGACGCGCTCAGGGACCATGGAGGAAACGTGCTGGGCGATCATCCCGCCCATGGAGATCCCAACCAGATGCACACGATCGAGCTTCAGTGCATCAAGAAGACCAATTGTATCGCGCGCCATGTCGTGCAGCGCATACGGCGTTTTCAGTTTAATCCCCAGGCGACGCAACAAGATCTGGCGCAGGATAGCTGGCGGCTTCTCACCCGTATGTTGATGCGACAGACCAATGTCGCGATTATCAAACGTAATGACGCGGTACCCGCCAGCGACCAGATCCGTCACCAACTCATCCGGCCACATCGTCAATTGACCGCCAAGCCCCATGATCATCAGCACGGTCGGGGCTGCGGGATCACCATGCGTTTCATAAGCAATCTGGATCCCATTCGAGGTCACGTGAGGCATTTTATCTGGTCCTTAGGTCTGTTCTGTCGCCATCTAGAATAGTCTTCACCAGAAAGCCAATCCACGCCATTCACAGACAGGGCTGAAATCTGACGCGGATTTGCCTATCGGATTGGCCGCATTAGCGGCCCCCAATTGCACCGCCCCGCCTTGTGATGGCAACTTCTAAAACGGCCTCTAATTTCAGCTGCGATGCATTTCTTCCCCAATGTCACACTTGGCGCGCCGCGCGGTTGTGTTAGGTGACCCTTGAAACGATGTGATGAAAGACGACCCGCATGACTGTGATGAGCGAAAACGACGCCCTTCAGGGAATGGTACCAACTGAGAAAATCGATGTCCGCAAGGTGTTTGGCCTGGAGACAGATATGGTTGTGCATGGGTTCAAAGAGCGAACCGAATATGTCCCTGCGATTGATGAATCCTACCGATTCGACCCGCAGACCACGATCGCGCTCCTGGCCGGGTTCGAACACAATCGCCGCGTTATGGTGCAAGGTTATCACGGCACCGGCAAATCAACTCACATTGAACAAATCGCGGCGCGCCTGAACTGGCCAACGATTCGCGTTAACCTGGACAGTCACGTGTCGCGGATCGATATGGTTGGCAAAGACGCCATTGTTCTCAAAGACGGCGCTCAAATCACAGAATTTCGCGAAGGCATCCTGCCATGGGCGCTGCAACGCCCGGTGGCGATAGCGTTTGACGAATATGATGCTGGACGTCCGGACGTGATGTTCGTGATCCAGCGCGTCCTCGAGGCGAGCGGGAAACTGACCTTGCTGGACCAGAATCGCGTGATTGAACCAAATCCATACTTCCGCCTTTTCGCGACCACGAATACTGTCGGTCTGGGCGACACGACCGGGCTCTATCACGGCACGCAACAGCTCAACCAGGGCCAGATGGACCGTTGGAGCATTGTCACGACGCTGAACTATCTCGAGCATGACGCTGAGGTTGAAATCGTCGCGACCAAAGCTGGCGACGTTGATAAGGAAACCCTGAGCCGCATGGTGACCCTGGCCGACCTGACCAGGAACGCCTTCATGAACGGGGACTTGTCGACGGTGATGAGCCCGCGGACAGTGATCACCTGGGCTGAGAATTTTGCGATTTTTGGCGATCTCGGCCACGCCTTCCGGATGACCTTCCTGAACAAGTGTGATGAGTTGGAACGCCCCCTCGTGGCTGAAATGTATCAGCGCTGCTTTGCGGAAGAACTGCCGGAAAGCGCCTTGATGATTCGCGTCGGATAGCCTCGCTTCGCGCTGTCAGCGCATGTTCACCAATCATTATCGCATTTGCCGTATGACCAGCCGTCTGCACAACGGAACGGCTCATGACCAGTATCGAGCGTCTTTCTCGACCGCGTTTCGCGTTTCTTCTCGTAATAACGGTGGCGATCACACAATATGCGGTTTGGACAATCACCGTTTTAACCGGCGGGCCTGATTTTATACTCGGCGGCGATTTCGTCGCTTTTTGGTCAGCTGCGCGCGAGACACTGGCTGGCAATCTCGTCGACTTGTACACGCCCGACGGCGTGGATGCCGCAATCCAGAAACACCTGCCCGATATCGAGCTCACGGGTCTGACCTGGCAATACCCCCCTCATGCGAGCCTGATATTTAGCCCGATCGGCTATTTTCCATTCATGTTGGCATACGCGCTATGGTGCGGACTTGGCCTGACTGTCTTTACGAGCGTTCTGATCTCAATTGGCTTGAAAGGCCGGTTCTTGCTGGCGGCGATGGCAATGACCCCGGTCATGATCGCGCTCATCAACGGCCAAAACGCGCTGTTCACAGGCAGTTTGCTGCTCGTCGCCGT
>CAYGUD010000080.1:0-1274 GCA_964352865.1 uncultured Hyphomonas sp. | reverse complement strand
AAACCGGTCCTCGCCGGACTCGCAGCAGGCCTTCTCACCATCAAACCGCAACTCGGGATATTGCTACCTGTTTTCTTCCTCGCCAGCGGCCATTGGCGCGCCTTCCTCGTTGCAGCAATTGTCTCCATCATGCTCTGCGGCTGGTCCTATCTGGTCGTCGGTGCAGAGGGCTGGACGGCGTTTTTCACATTTCTTGCTGTCGTCTCGGACTCAGTCTCAACCGGCATTATGCCGCTTTACAAAATGGTGAACGTCTATTCCGCCGCACGCCTCGCCTGGTTGCCGGAAATTATGGTCCTGGCGCTCGCCGGGTTGACCCTCGCAGCGAGCATTTGCGCGATAGTCTGGACCGCGCGCAAAACCGACGATGCGCGGTGGCATTATGCGGTGTTGGCGACAATGACGCTGCTCACGACGCCGTATTCAATGTATTATGAGCTGGTCCTGATTGTCCCGGCCATGGCCTTTGTTGTGCTGCATGGTGCACAGACCAGATGGCTGTCATGGGAGCGTGAGAGCATCGCTGTATTGATCTTGATCAGTGTGATCTTGCCAGGTCCGGAAACGCGAGTGGGTGTCTCTCTTGGATTTGTCATATGCCTAGCGGTCTGCGTGATCGTTTTGCGGCGTTTGCACAGCGTTGTTACCGTCAACACCCCGGCGCTAACACACACGACCTAGCGCCTGAAAAGCATGGCAATTGGAGCCGCTTCCAGACGCTGCGCGAAAAAGATCACAGACCGGCGTCGTAATGACCCTTCGCAAATCTCATCATGCGCGCTAAGTCAGCGGCATGAGTAAAACTGACGACGCCCCTTATGAACTGTTCAAACAAGCTCTGGCGACCACAGCGAAAGCCATGAGCCAGACGCGGGACGTTGAAGTTGCTTTTTCAGGCGATGGTCCACGCGCCGAAGCAGAACGCATTATCCTGCCGCCGCCGCCGCGTGATCTGAGCCCGGAACAGGCCGCTCTGGCGCGCGGTGAAGCGGACGCCACCGCGCTGCGTATGGCCCATCATGACCCGGTCGCGCATGCAAAGCATCGACCACAGACTGACCTTGGACGTCAGGTTTATGAGGCCGCTGAGCGCGCCCGGATCGAGAGTATTGGCGCGCGCGCCATGGACGGCACAGCTGGTAATTTGGATGCTGCCCTCGCCGCGCGTTGCGAAAAATCCGGCTATACGCGGATGGAAGACCGTCAGGAGGCACCGCTGGCGCCAGCGGTGGAGTTCCTGTTGCGCGAACGTCTCACCGGGCGCGCCCTTCCCC
>CAYGUD010000079.1:0-8639 GCA_964352865.1 uncultured Hyphomonas sp. | reverse complement strand
ATGCCGTGGTGTGCGGATTGAACCAGGATGATGTCGCGCTGCTTGGCTTTATCAATGAGAGTTATTGCCAGCGTCTGGTTGGTGAGCAACTTCCAATGGCTCAACTGATCGAGCGACCGGAAGTCATCGATGCGGTGCGCAAGGGCCTGTCATCGCACAATGCGCAAAACCCGAATGCCGCGAGCCGTATCAGCTGTGTCATCTTGCAACCAACGCCGCCGCAACCTGATTCCGGGGAGATCACCGAGAAGGGGTACATCAATCAAAACAAGGCTCAAGCCTTGCGGTCGAAAGATGTTGAGCGGCTGTATAATGACAGAAATTCTAGCGGTGTCATCATTTTGTAGTACACAAATACACATCAATTACCGATATTCGCGCAGTGTTGACTTGAAATCCGTCATTGGGGGGCAGATATTGCTGGCGCATAGCGAGATACCCATCTCCTTTGCAGCCATATCCCCTTTGTGGCTTGTCTACGGACCCTGACAGGACGATCGAACGCTTTTCGCGACTGGTCGTCCTGTCTTGTATTTAGATCTGTTTTTTCCGGATCAGCGGCGCTAGACACGGCTCTGAAGCGAGCAATGCGAGGCGACGGATATGAGTGAACAACAGACAGAGACAATGACGGGTGCCGAGGCTTTGGTCGGCACGCTGGCCGATCACGGCGTAACCGCTTGTTTCGCAAATCCGGGAACCTCGGAAATGCATTTGGTGACGGCGCTTGATGGCGAGCCCCGGATCCGCTCAGTCCTCTGTTTGTTCGAAGGAGTTGCGACGGGCGCCGCTGACGGGTTTGCGCGCGTCTCAGGCATACCGGCGATGACCTTGCTGCATCTCGGCGCAGGCTATCTCAATGCCGGCGCGAATATTCACAATGCCGGACGCGCCAATTCGCCAATGATCAATGTGATCGGCGATCACGCTGTTCCGCATCTAAAATTTGATGCGCCGCTGACATCTGATATTCGCGGTCTGGCGGGTCCTAATTCTCTGTGGATCAAATCCGCTGACAAAGTCACCGATACGGGCAAGCTTGCGGCTGAGGCCTATGCGGCAAGTTTCGGGCCCAAGCCTGGTCCCGTCTCTCTTCTACTGCCAGCAGACAGCGCCTGGCTTGAAGGCGGCACCAAAGGCGCACCGATAGAACCTGCACCGCTGCGGAGGCTGGCGGAAGACAAGATTTCGGCGGCCGCAAAACAGATAAGCCGCGCCAAGTCGCCGGTCATTCTGATCAATGGCACCGCTCTTGGTGAGGCAGGGCTTGCTGCGGCAGCGCGGCTCAAGGCCGCCGGACTGCGCGTGTTGACCGACACTTTCTATACGAAGATGCGACGCGGCGCCGGTGTGTTTGCACCAGAGCGCATGCAGTATTTTGCTGAAGGCGCGGTCGCCGATCTTGAGGGCAGCGACCTTATGGTTCTGGCCGGGACCAGCGCGCCAGTGGCGTTCTTCGCTTATCCGGGCAAGCCGAGCCTGCTCGTGCCAGAGGGATGTGAGCTTCTCAATCTTGGCGATGCCAGCACCGATAGTGCGGCGACTCTGGCAGCGCTTGCAGATGCTATGGGCGCGCAGGATGCGGCGGCGCCAGAAGCTCTGATCGAGCCGGACCTCCCAAAAGGTGATCTGACCGCGCAGAGCGTCGGGCAAAGCCTGGCCCGGCATATGCCGGAAAATGCTCTAGTCTCTGATGATGGTGTCTCAAATGGTTTGCTGTCTTATCTGCCAACTATGAATGCTCGGGCCCATGACTGGATGATGCTGACCGGCGGCGCGATTGGGCAAGGAATGCCGCTGGCTTTGGGTGCGGCGATCGCTGCGCCTGACCGCAAAGTCATCTGTCTCTCTGGAGATGGCGCCGGGATGTATACCAATCAGGCTTTGTGGAGCATGGCGCGAGAAGGGGCCGATGTGACCACCATCGTCTTCGTCAATCACTCCTACCGCATCCTCAATATCGAGCTGTATCGCACGGGCGCTGGAAACCCCGGGCCGACGGCCAAAAACATGTTGTCGATTGGCGGGCCGGACATCGATTGGGTGCAATTATCCAACAGTATGGGCGTGCCAGCGGTTGCAGCGGCGACTGCGGAAGCCTTTGATGCAGCCCTAGCGGAGGCCATTGCAGCGCCTGGTCCGCGCTTGATCGCGGCGATTGTTCCGGGATAACAAAGACAAATCATGCCTAATTCAGGTCTGCGGCCTAACCCGTCGGTCTGAACGCATAAGGGAAAAAAATGCGCATTCTTCTCGCTGAGTCGCAGTTTTAGGCCCGAAAGTTAACCGCCGTCTGCCGATCTATTAATACACTGCCATTTCAGAGCTCTAGGCGTTAACCTTAATGCAAAGCCTGTCC
The DNA here is from genome assembly GCA_964352865.1 of uncultured Hyphomonas sp. GTDB lineage: Bacteria > Pseudomonadota > Alphaproteobacteria > Caulobacterales > Hyphomonadaceae > Henriciella. The sequence goes on along the minus strand of CAYGUD010000079.1, from coordinate 6,280 downwards.
GGCACTCTCACGTCTGTCGCCAAGGTGTTGGAGACAGTGATGGTGGGTGTCTCGGACCAGGAAAAACCTGGCCGAGTACCTCACAAAAAGTGAGAGGAATAAAAAGATGCCATATTCAGATTTGGCGATTGATATTGCACCAGAGACCGGTTTGAACGCTTCGACCGCTACTGGCGAAGAGCTATACCGGGTTGGCCTGGCCTATTCAGAAGGCGTTGATTGCGAACAGGATCTGATCGCCGCGCATAAGTGGTTCAACTTGTCTGTCCTGAAAGGTCATGATGAGGCCAAGGTTTGCCGTCAGGAAATGGCTGACTTGCTTGACAAGGAAGACATCAAGTCTGCCCTTGCTGCGGCACGGGCCTGGCTGCAACTCGCAAACTAGTTTGTCCGCGGGCCTGTAAAGCTCGCAAAAATTTCCGTGCCCTCGAAGACAGGGTTAGGGCACGGCTGGGAGTCTTCTTCGGACTCCAAACGACAGGTCAAATCCTGTGTGCGGATGTTCAAGTCTGCGCAGGCAACGGGGTACGGATCGAACATGTTAAACTCGACCGTGTTGCTTGCCACACCGGACCCATCCTGGTCCATGATCCCGAAGCCTGATCCGTTGAGATTCTGATCGACCACTTCAAAATTTGCATTGATCAAGTGGACCGCTTCGGTGGTGCGCATCGCATAATGTACATTTGGATTACATTGGCCGTCAGGAACATCCGGATTAGCTTCAAACCTGACCAGCAAACTGCCCTCTGCGAGATCAGCATAAGGGTCGGAGACAGATGGCTCCGAGCCGCATGCCCCAAGGATCAATGCCAGCCCGCCCGCTGCGATTTTTCTGTTCATGAATTCCACCAATAAAAACTGAGCCCCTAGCTCTCATTATATCGATAGCCGACCCCGTAGAGAGTTTCAATCGAGTCGAATTCATCATCGCTCTCGCGAAACTTCTTGCGCAGCCGCTTGATGTGACTGTCAATTGTCCGGTCGTCGACATAGATCTGATCGTCATAAGCCGCGTCCATCAGATTATCGCGCGACTTTACATAACCAGGGCGTTGGGCCAGCGCCTGCAGGATCAGGAACTCCGTCACGGTCAATCGTACCGGATGGCCATCCCAGGAGCAGGAATGACGGTTCGGATCAAGCGTCAGACGACCGCGAACGATCGGTTTCACGTCGCCTTCTTCCGGGCTTGAATCAGATGATCTAGAGCGCCGCAGAACGGCTTTGACGCGCTCTGATAACAGGCGGTTCGAGCACGGTTTGCGAACAAAATCGTCGGCGCCGATATTGAACCCGATGACTTCATCAATCTCTTCGTCTTTCGATGTCAGGAAGATCACCGGCAGTTCTGACGTCTGGCGCAATCGCTTGAGTAATTCCATACCGTCCATTTTCGGCATCTTCACATCAAGAATAGCGAGATCCGGTGGACTGTCGGTCAGAGCGCCGAGCGCGGTCAAACCGTCATGATAAGTGCGGACATCATAGCCCTCAGCCTCGAAAAATATTTTCAAGGAAGCGATGATATTCTCATCATCATCTACCAAAGCCAGTGTCGTCATGGTTCAGCCCTTTGCTCTCAAACCCAGTCCTACGCCTGGGCCAAATTCTGCGGGCTGTTGAACCACGGTTCGAGTGCCGCCGGAAGCCCCGGCTCGGATGATTATTTACTCTTAACCTGATTTTTGGCGCAGATTTGCAGTGAATGCGGCAATTTTGCGTTTTGTTTCAGGTTGCTGCGGCGATGATTGAGGGCCGCGTTTGGATTTTATCCGAGTCTTTTTGCCATATGTAATGCATTGGCGTTTGCCGGCATCCTTGGCCTCATACAGGGCTTTGTCGGCCAGGCTGAGGACTTTGCTTGGCGAGCCGCCATGATCTGGATAGCGGGCATGTCCGATCGACGCTGAGACCCGCAGGACATTTTGCTCAAAGCGATACGGACGACTGATGATGCTGATCAGATATTCGGCATATTTGCGGACGCTGGCCAGCGTTCCGTCGACTTCTTCAAGCAGGATAACGAACTCATCGCCGCCAAGTCGAACCAGAAGATCGTTCTCATCGGTTACTTCACGCAGGCGATCAGACAGTTCTTTAAGCAGGAAATCTCCGGCATTGTGACCGTGCGTGTCATTGACGGCTTTGAAGCCGTCCAGATCGATCAGCAGAATGTCGAAGGATTGTCCGGCCTCCAGGCGCTCGAAACGCTCTTGCAACCGGATACGATTTCCCAGGCCGCTAAGATGATCATGCGCGGCAAGGTGTGATTGATACTCGACCAGGTCGAGCAATTGGCGGTTCACTTTTTCGCTTTGTTGAACGAGCATGATTGCCGCGGCACCGCAGCCGAGAGTCGAAATCATAATGATAAAGGCGGATAGAAAGATATCGGTTTGCACGCTGATATCAAATGCCGGTAAATGGTTCCCGTTGATCGCCATACCGGCAATACCAAGGACGATAACGATATTCAGCAGCGTGAAGAAAACGGTATCGCGGGTATTCAGCAGGATTGCTGCGACAACCGGAAGGATTGGCAGAATGCCGATATGGTATCCAGTGACACCGCCGGACTGATAGATTTCGGCCCACAATAGGATTGAAAAGCCGAGCAATAAGGTTCGAATATAGGGCCGCGGCTTAGCGCTCCACAGGCTGACTTTGATCGCAAGAACGGCGAAGAGGCAGCCCATACCGCCTGTCGCAAGGTTGAACCAGGCTGTTCGCTCAACGCCAAGCTGGTAAAATTGCAGAGCAGTATAACCGGCGGTCATCGCAAAAGCGAAGAATGACACGAAGACCATTCGCCGTCGGTGAATGTCATCCGTCGACAAAATAAAGCTTCCATCATCTCGGACCCAACGGGTCTTTGGGAGAATGCCGCCCAATATGGACAATAAACGATTCAATCTGACCGCCCTTCGATTTCTTCTACTTCTAGGCGATTGTCGATAAAATAACGTTGACCAGAACGTGAAATTTTACCGATTCTATTGGGGAAATCATCCACCAATGGGCGCCGTTTCGACTTGACCAGACGGTCTGGGTTCGATACGCGGCCGGTCATGAAAACCGTTTTGCATCATCTTCATCCAAAGACCTGACGTGCCCGAAGAGGCGCGAATGTTCTCGGTGCGCCTCAAGTTTTCAGTTTCAAAATCTCTCGATGAACTTGAACAATGATGTGTCGCCGATCTGACTCCGCCGGGTCTGCTCGCAAGGGCGTCATCAAACCGCTTTGATCGATTCCAGTCCCGGCAACCAAACCTTCACAGTTTCAACCGCTTCGTCTATGCGGAGCGCGACCCAAGATAAAGGCCATCCCATGGGCAAGCAAAAAAAGTCAAAACCGATTGATCTGGCACGAAAGCCGCGTGGCTTTCCGGACAAGCGGGAGGGTCTGATCCATGCTGAGAAAGCCATGATCGATCGGATCACGGGTGTGTATCGCCGCTGGGGATTTGAAGGCCTGGATACAGGCGCGTTCGAGTTTGCGGACGCGCTGGGAAAGTTCCTGCCAGATCAGGACCGTCCGAATGCTGGCGTATTTGCGCTTCAGGATGATGACGAGCAATGGATGAGCCTACGCTATGATCTCACGGCACCGCTTGCGCGCTTTGCTGCTGAGAACTGGCAAACTCTGCCAAAACCGTTCCGGCGTTATGCTGCCGGACCGGTCTGGCGAAATGAGAAACCCGGGCCTGGCCGCTTTCGGGAGTTTCTGCAATGCGACGCGGACACTGTCGGTGCAGCAGGCGCGCATGCCGACGCTGAAATGATCGCGATGGCCGCTGAAGCGATGCGCGCGGCGGGTGCGGGTGATGGCGAGTTTGTGGTTCGGGTGAATACGCGGCGCTTGCTCAATGCGGTATTGGAGGGGGTTGGGGCGACCAATGAAAGCGTCCGGCTGACCATTCTGCGCGCGCTGGACAAGCTCGACAAATTCGGAACAAGCGGGGTCGCAGACTTGCTCGGCGCAGGGCGAATGGATGAAAGCGGCGACTTCACCAAAGGCGCCGGCCTTGACGCAGACAGCGTCAAACGTGTTCTTGCTTTTGCAGAAGCAGGGCGCACGACGCGCGGCGACACTTTAGAAGCGCTCGGGCAAGCGGTCGGCACAAGCGACGAAGCAAAAGCTGGCCTGGCCGAACTCGAACAGATCTCAAATGCGTTGGCGGCGCTCGCAACGCCGGAGTCAGACGTCATGTTTGATCCTTCGATCGTGCGCGGTCTGGAATACTATACCGGCCCTGTATTCGAAGCTGAGCTCCTGAACGAGACCAGGGATGAGGCTGGAAATTCGGTTCGGATTGGCTCAGTTGGTGGCGGTGGGCGATATGATGACCTGGTCGCTCGCTTCACGGGCGAGAAAATTCCCGCGACAGGATTCTCCGTTGGCGTGAGTCGTCTTGCGGCAGCGTTTTCTATCAGCGGCGACATTGATGAGTTGAACGGCCCGATTGTCGTTCTCAACATGGATCGTGACAATCCCGCTGTCGCGCTTCAACTGGCGACTGAGTTGCGCAGCGCTGGCTTGAGAGCTGAGGCGTATATGGGAAGTTCAGGCATGCGTCCGCAAATGAAATACGCTGATCGACGCCGCGCACCGGCGGTTATAATGGTCGGTACGGATGAGCTTGAAAAAGGGGTCGTCACGATCAAGGATCTGAAAGAAGGCGCCCGGCAGGCGGCGGCGATTGAAAGTAACGATGCCTATCGCGAAGCGCGACCAGGCCAGTTCGAAGCGCCGCGCGGGGATATGATTGCCCGTTTGCGCAAGATCGTGGAGGAGGATCAGTGAGCCTCGCACAAATTGCAACCATAGCGCTTTCCGAGATTGGCGGCGACTTGATTGACCCGCCGATCTTGATTGAAGCCAGAGTTCCATTGGAACTGTCCGGTGAAGCCGTGCGCAGCCGTATCTGCACATTTGTCGACGAGAATGGCCGCGAATGGGCTTTGCGGCCTGACCTGACTTTGGTGGTCGCGCAGGCTGAAGTCGATGTCCGTGCGACTGATCCGGCAGGCGAAACAATCCGGCGTTATTCCGGTCCGGTTTTCCGTCTGCCTTCCAAGCCCGGGGAGCCTGTTGAGTATGATCAGGTAGGGCTTGAGAAATTTGGCGCCCCGCGCAGCGTCGAGGAAGATGTCTGGCTGTTCAACACGCTGACAGAGGCAAGCCGTGCTTGCGGTGTCGAAAATGGACAGGCGCGCTTTGGCGACCTTTCGATCTTTCCGGCCTTTGTCGACGCGCTCAATGTATCGGATGACATTGCTTCCGGGTTGAAACGCGCGTTTCGCCAAGCAGGCGGCGTGCGGGCCTATTTGAACGGCCAAACCCAGAGCGGACTCTCGAGTCGTTTGTCGGGTATGCCGCGCGAAGACATTGCGGCTTTCGTCGACGATATTTTCGCGATGACCAATGTGCGTCCAGTTGGCGAACGCGGCTCTGACGAAATTGTCGACCGCTTGTATGAGCGCGCAAAATCAGCCGCTGGTGCGGCGCTGAGCGATGATCAGGTCGGGATGCTGGACCGGCTCCTGGCTCTGGATGTTGCTTTGAACGAAGCGCCTGATGCGCTCTTCGCGATCGCAAAGGACGCGTCTCTGAACGGGCTTGAAGACAAGCTGGATCGCTTTCGGCAGCGCGCCGAGAAATTGAACTCGAAGGCCTCCTCAGGGTTCACTTCAGGTGCCAGATTTGCGACGCGGTTCGGTCGCCGCTTCACCTATTATGATGGCTTTGTCTTTGAAGTCGGCGCGGCAAATCAGGATAGCGATGTCGGCCAACCCTTCCTTGCTGGGGGCAGATACGATTCGCTTTTGGCAGACCTCTCGGGCGGCGCTGTTGATCAGACAGCTCTTGGCGGCATCTTGATCCCGCATCGTTTGCCGGCTCAGACAGGAGCATCAATATGACGGCTTTAACCATTGCTATTCCATCCAAAGGACGGCTCAAGGAAAATTCGGAATCCTGGCTGACGGCGAGTGGTTTCAAGCTGCGCCAAAAAGGCGGCGGCCGCGGCTATAGCGCTGAGCTGAAAGGTCTGCCCGACGCGGACGTCATGTTGCTCTCAGCGCGTGAGATTGCGGAGGGTCTGATCGCGGGCCAATTGCATATCGGCATCACCGGGGAGGATTTGCTTAATGATCTCTCGAGTTCTGCTGCATCAGATGTTTCCGTATTGCGGCGACTGGGGTTCGGCGGAGCAGACGTCATTGTGGCCGTCCCTGCTGCCTGGCTGGACGTGGACACTATGGCGGACCTGGAAGC
>CAYGUD010000078.1:0-8790 GCA_964352865.1 uncultured Hyphomonas sp. | reverse complement strand
GCGTCAGTATAGGATAGCACAGGACCGCTCTCACTCGCAGGCGGCGTTGGCGCATCAGAGGGAGAGCAAGCAGCAGCGAAGCCCAGAAGAGCAGCGCACAGCAAAAGGCGAGACATGGCAGTATCCTTTTCAAACAGTGCGCAAACTATAGCGCCGGATCAGACTTGCCAGAAGCCCACAACCCGTCGCACCTCTTCTATGATCGGCTCGGCGACCGCGTTGGCTTTCTCCGCGCCTTTGGCGAGCGCCGAATCGATTTCGGCAGGATCGTCGAGAAGGCGACGCATTTCCTGCGTGATTGGACCAAGATGCTCGACGGCCAGCTCAGCTAAAGCGGGTTTGAACGTACCAAAGCCTTTGCCGCCATATTCGGAAATCACTTGTTCTGCACTGATATTGGCCAAGGCGGCATAGATGCCAACCAGGTTAGCGACCTCTGGACGGGTTTCCATGGCTTCGACAGATTCTGGCATATCGCCCTGCGTATCGGTCTTTGCCTTCTTTATCTTTTTCGCGATTGTATCCGCGTCATCAATCAAATTTATTCGAGAGGTTTCAGCCGGGTCAGACTTGGACATCTTCTTCGTCCCGTCTTTCAGGCTCATGATCCGCGCGCCCGGACCTTCAATCAGCCCTTCTGGCAGTGGGAAGAAGCCTGGGACGTCATATTGCTGGTTGAAGCGCGCTGCGATGTTACGGCTCAATTCAAGATGCTGCTTCTGATCTTCGCCAACCGGGACATGTGTCGCTTTATAGACGAGAATGTCTGCTGCTTGCAGCACAGGGTAGTCGAACAAGCCGACGCTCGCGCGTTCTGAATCCTTACCGGATTTGTCCTTGAACTGGGTCATCTTTTCGAGCCAGCCCATGCGCGCAACACAGTTAAAGATCCAGGTCAGTTCGGTATGTGCGCGAACCGAGGACTGCACGAAAATCGTCGAGGTGTCTGGATCAAGCCCTGCGGCCATCATCGCCGCTGCTATTTGGCGCGTTTGATCGGCCAGCGCACCCTTCGGCTGGGGCATGGTGATGGCGTGGAGATCGACGACGCAATAGATACCTTCCCACCCTGCATCTTGGAGATCGGCGAACTTTTTCAAAGCGCCAAGATAATTTCCAAGGTGTAGATTTCCGGTCGGCTGAATGCCGGAGAAAATCCGCTGCGGGCCCGTATAGGTCACTTGCTCAGTCATGGCAGCGGGGTTTAGCGGTTTTTGGCGGGCTGACTAGTAGGAAATTCAAGCCGATTTGTTGCGCCGGGCGCCTTTGAGGTCGCTCATTCGCACCGCCCCGCAGACGATTGCGGCAATGCCATAGATGATCGCACCGATTGTAATGAAGGCCAAAACTTCAACAAATTTGCCATAGGTCACCCAGCTTTGCAGCATTTCGCGTTGGCCGATCAGGTAGATCAATGCCGCGCCCATGGCGCTGCTCGCCAAAGCGACAGAGAAAAGCCGTGAAATCAAACGCGGCCCGGGGCGATACCAGCCGCGCCGCTGTAGTCCAAAGAATAGTAGGCCTGCATTGATCCAGGCGGCGATGCTTGTGGCTATGGCCAGTCCTGGAAAGCCTGGCCAGCCCTGCGACTTGAACCAGAAAAATAACCCAGCGCCGAGCACGGTGTTCAACGCCACAGTGAACAAAACGAACCGCATCGGTGTCTTGGTATCCTCCCGAGCGAAAAAGCCGGGTGCCAGCACTTTAATCAGGACGAAGGCGGGAACGCCCCAGCCATAATGCATCAAAGCCAAGCCGGCCTGGCTGGCATCGTTCAATGTGAACGCGCCGCGCGCATACAGGCCTTCAACCAAATAAGCGGGCGCAACCATAAGCGCGATTGCGGCAGGGAGGGTGAGCGCCATGGCGAGACCAATGCCATCATCCATCAGAGTGTTCGCTGACGTGCCATCCTCTGTGCGGGCGGCCCGGGCCAGACGTGGCAGGATCGCGACACCCACTGCAACCCCAACGATTCCGAGGGGCAGCTGGTACAATCGATCAGCATAGAACAACCAGGATTTTGCACCGACTTCGAAGCTTGCCAGAGCCTGGCTGACCAGGATGTTGATCTGTGTTCCACTGGCGGCAATCGTTCCGGGGATCGCCAACGCGATGACTTTTCGAACCGCAGGCGTGAGCTTGGGCCAGCCGAGTGACAAGGATACTTTCTGGCGCGATACGCCCCACCATAGCAGAGCGGCCTGAGCGACCCCGGCAATTGAGACTGCGATCGCTGCCAGGAAGGCTGTATGGCGCTGATCGTCGCCAAGCAAAGCAGCCGTGATGAGACAGATGTTAAGCAGCGTTGGTGCGCCTGCAGAGAGTGCGAACCGCCCGGCTGAGTTGAGCACGCCTGATAACAGGGCTGCCAGCGCCATACAGGCAAGATAAGGCATGGTGATCTGTGTCAGGAGAATGGCGAGCTGAAAACTCTCGCTGCTCTCTTCATAGCCGCCATGAATGACTTTCATGATCCAGGGCATGGCCAGTTGTGCGACAATCACCAGCGCTGCGGTCGCTGCGAACAGGCCGCGCATCGTTTGTTTCGCAACCTCAGTCGCGGCTTCCGGGCCTTCGGCTTCTAGAGTGCGAGCATAAGCTGGCACAAAGGCTTGCGCGAATGCGCCCTCAGCAAATATCCGCCGAAACAGGTTGGGGAACATCAAAGCCGTGACAAAGGCATCGCCAATTGGGCCAGCGCCGACTTTTGCCGCAATCAGAATGTCCCTGACAAACCCGAGAATTCGACTTCCCATGGTCAGCGAAGATTGCGTGAGCGTATTGCGCAGGAGACTCATATGAGGCGATCCAGATTAGAAGCTATCAGCCGCACTGGCGCGTTTCAGTTTACGCGCTGGCGTACTTGGGCCATCTGGTTCTTCGCGCCCAAGCGCGGCGAGGAGTTGGTCGCGCAATGACGATTTCATGACCTCATCAAACCCGTCGGGCAGTTCGACGTAAAACGCATCGAACACACGCTCGCCATATGAACCAACGTGTGCTGAGACGATTGAGATACCAGCATTTGCGAGAACTTTGCTGACATCACTCAAGAGTCCTGGGCGGTCGCGGCCGGAAACGTCAATCACAGTATAGGCCTGCGAAGCATCGTCTGAAATGGCGACGCGAGGCTGCACGATGAAAGCGGCTTTGCGCTGGTTCTGTCGCAGGCTTGGTTCCGGGATTTCGGCATCAGGGGAAATCGCCGTGAAAATCATCTTTTCCAGTCGATCAAGGCGGTGTCTGTCATCTTTTGCGAATGGATGACCTTCGCCATCCTCGAGGACGAACACGTCAACGATACGTCCGGATGGACCCGTAAACACTTGCGCGGCGACAGTGTGTGCATCGAGCGCGCCAATCGCCTGTGTCAAACGCGCAAACAATCCGACCCGATCCGGAGCAGAGACAAACAACACAGTGCGATCATGCGCTTCAGATGTGGCCTGAACGATGATGTCGTCTGAACCGGACAAGCGTTTGGCATGTTCGATCAGCGTTTCGGCATCGAAGCCGGTCCAATACGCTTCGTCCATTTCCAACATGACTTGCGGAACCGTGCCCAATTTATCCACCACATGCGCGCGATTGGTCTCTGCTCGGGCTATCAGCTCTGCAGTGACACTTTTCTCGTCGGTGCGGCCACCCCGTAGGGCAGCTTCGGTGTTGTAATAGAGATCACCAAGCAGCTGACCTTTCCAAGTGTTCCACACATTTGGTCCAACCGCGCGGATATCCGCAACGGTCAGAATGTAGAGCAATCGCAAGTGCTCCAAATCCATAACTTTAGCTGCAAACGTCACAATCGTTCGAGGGTCGGAAATGTCTCGTTTCTGGGCCGTTTCGCTCATTTCGAGATGGTTTCCAACAAGCCACGCCACCAGCTCAGTTTCGGCTTTACCAAGACCGAGGCGCCGGCAGGCGCGTCGTGCGGTTTTCATGCCTTCGATTTGCTGATCGCCGAGCCCTTTGCCAGTATCGTGCAATAGCATGGCCAAGTACAAGGCACGCCGGTTTTCGATCTTACCGAACAGCTGATGCGCCAGACCAAAGCCTTCCTCACCCTGGTCCATCTTTGCGATATATTCCATCGCACGGATCGTGTGCTCATCGACGGTATAGTGATGATACATATTGAATTGCGTTTGCGCGACGATCCCACCGAATTCGGGCAAGAACCGCCCCAGGACGCCAGATTCATTCATCCGGTTCAATGTCAGGCCGAGATTTCCGCTGTTCAACAATATATCCAGGAATACTTCGACCATATCCGGATCTGTGCGGTTTTTCGAGTTGATCAGTTTGTCGTTGCGCGTCGCTATGGTCAGCGAATCCGGGTGCACATCGGTGCCGTGCTGATCAGCCAGCTGAAATAATTGAAGCAAAGTCTTCGGATCATCGTGGATCGTTTCGGGATCGGCAAAATTCAGCCGATTGCCGGCCAGTTCAAAGCGCGGATCGGCGAGTGGCTTAGGTTGACCCGATCCTGGCAAAAACCGGCGCCAGCCTTCGGGTTTGGCCTTTTGCTGTGCTTCAAGCTTCGCTGCCAGGATGCGGGTCAGACCGCCAACATCCTTTGCGGCCAGGAAATAGCGCTTCATAAACCGCTCAACGCCTAATTGCTCGCCGCGATCCTGATATCCCATGCGGGCTGCAATTTCGGGCTGGAGGTCAAAACTCAGCCGCTCTTCGGGTCGCCCCGTAATATAGTGGAGATGGCACCGCACGGTCCAAAGGAAGCGCGCGGCGCGCAGGAATAAATGGTATTCATGCTTCGTGAACACGTTCGTCTTCATCACATCTTCCAGCGACTCCGTATCGTCGGGGTGCATGTGTTTGACGATCCAATAGAGCGTTTGCAGATCTCGCAGACCGCCTTTGCTTTCTTTGACATTTGGCTCAACCAGATAGCGCGCATTGCCTTGCCGCGTGTGTCGATTGTCGCGTTCCTCCAGCTTGTCAGCGATAAACTCGGCATCCTGACCGACCACGGCCTGCTTTTTAAACAGGTCACGCGTTTCATCCGCCAAATCCTCATCCCCAAACAGGAACCGCGCATCCAGCAGGCTCGTTTTTATGGTGACGTCTTCTTTGGACAGGCGCACGCATTCTTGAGGTGTCCGAAAGGCGTGCCCGACTTTCAGCCCCATGTCCCACAAGGCGTAGAGCATGAACTCGATCACACTTTCCGCATGAGGGCTGGCTTTGTATGAGCGAATGAACAGCAAATCGATATCAGAAGAAGGTGCCAGAACCGAGCGGCCATACCCGCCGGTCGCAAACACCGCCAACCGCTCGCCTTCAGTTGGGTTTCGCGCACGGAACACGTGTGTTGTCGTGAAATCAAACAGCGCGTGAAGGACTTCATCCTGAACGGCTGACAAAAGCCGTGCAGTGTCCAACCCGTCAGCGCCTTGCTGGAGCCGCTCTTGGGCAATCAGGCGTCCGCGAAACATCGCACCATGTAAAATATCGAGCGCTTCTTTGCGCGCGGCGCTTTCGTCCCCTTGATGCATCATAGCAGCTGAAGTCAGTTTCACACGCAAGGCGCGGCCATCTATGATTGAACTCAGGCGCCATTTCCCGGGAGCGCGCTTTGTCGGCGTTCGGGTTTCAACCAGTTGAGCTTCATTCGACATGGCAGCTTGTCTAGCGCGGTTTGCGCCGCTCTGGCTAGTTCCGTCGGCGCTTTAATCTGCGGATTGGCGCACGCATTTCAGCGCCTGATCGAGAATTGGCTCGCTCGCGGCACATAGCAATTGTCCGCCGGGTTTTGCTGGCGCGCCGTGCCAGTCACAGGCGAATCCGCCAGCGCCGCGTATAACGGGAATTAGGGCTGCCGCATCATATGGCGCCAGGCCGGATTCTGCGACCATGTCTATGGTGCCGCCCGCTAGTCGGGCATAGGCATAAGCGTCCAATCCGTAGCGAATGATACGCGCCGTATCGCGCAATTCTGTCCACGATGCCTGCTCTGCAGGGGTCAGAATGAATGGGTCTGTCGTGGAAATCACCGCGTGGCTCAGATCGCTACAGTCGGAAACCTGTAATTGCGTATCCGTTCCAGCAGAACGCAGATATGTTCCTTCGGGCGATCCGACATAGCGTTCGTCCAGAACGGGTTGATCGATGATTCCGGCAATCGCGTCGCCGGCGCTGTCGACGAGACCAATCAGCGTTGTCCATACCGGCAGTCCGGCAACAAAAGCGCGGGTACCATCAATTGGATCAAGCACCCAGGTCCAGCCGGTTGTACCGTCCTGGCGGCCATATTCCTCGCCAAGGATCGCGTCATGCGGCCGCAGCCTGCTCAGGACGTCGCGCATGGCGCGTTCCGCGGCTTTGTCGGCTTCCGTAACGGGATCAAAATTGCCGTCGCTCAGTTTGTTTTCGATGCTGGAAAGGGCCCTGAAATGGGGCATGATGACGGCTCGCGCAGCATCTGCCATCGCGTGTGCGACGGCAATGGCATCAAAGTCTAGATCAGGTTGCATGCGCCCGCGCTTAACCGCGAGAGCCCGCTCAGGTCAAGCGGCGCCAGACCCAGATGTTTCTGATTCAAGCGCTTTTGCGAGTTCAAGCAGACGTCGGCGAGGTCTTTCACCGAGGCGATAGTAAGCGCGCACCAGTTCCAGAGTCTCTTTCTGACTGAGAATATCAGCGTCCAGGCGTTCAGCGTCATTTGCCGCCATGCCTTGCATGTCTTCTGTTTCGAGGCCGTCAAAGAAGTATTGAACGGAGACGTTCAAAGCTCTTGAGAGATCGTATAGACGTGAAGAGGTGACGCGGTTGGCTCCGCATTCGTATTTTTGAATCTGCTGAAACCGTACACCCACCATACTGGCAAGGTCCTGTTGAGTCATGCCAAGCAAACGTCGCCGACGTCGCAGGCGCTTCCCTACATGCAGATCTGTTCTGTCCGTCATACCGCACTCCCGGATGATCGAGGCCACATTGTTGTGTCCCGAAAATGAATTATGCCAAACCTCTCAGCAAGACCTGTGCCGAAGTGGAAAAACACCAGAAAATCAAGGCAATGTTTGAAGTCGAACAGATCCATCCGCGTGCGGCGCATCCCATTGGCGCATCGAAGTTATGCGGCAGTGCAACGGATTAGGGGTTGTTTTTTGTGCGCTGCACAATAAATTCGACTTATGCACTTCGGTGCTAACGCCTTCTGGCGTTTCCTCCCTTACCTAATATGGCCGCGCTATTCAGTGCGGCCTTTTTTTTTACGAATTCTCTCGTAGGGCGAAATCCACAATGTCTTCGATGATCCGGGAGACCTGGTCGCGTGTGCGCTCAAAGCCTGCCGATTTCTCAACACTGATTTCATTCATGTATAGTGCGCGATTGATTTCAATTTGAAGGACGTGGACGCCGCGGCGCGGTCGGCCATACCTTCGTGTCGTATAACCGCCCGCATATGGCGCGTTCCGGGTGACGCTCAAGCCTTCGCGGCGACACCGGCGTTCAACCACTGATGTCAGGCGCGCTGAACAACTTGAGCCAAAGCGATCACCTAGGACGATGTCCGGCATGCTTGATCGGCCTGGCTGACGAGACGGCATGGAATGGCAGTCAACAATCACGATGTCAGACCAATCAGATTTCAGCGCCTCGATCTCGCTCTGCAGCGCGTCATGGTAGCGATCATAGACCTGGTCGAGCCGAAACAGTCCGTCTTCGCGCGACATTGGATTGGCATATATCTCGCGGCCGCTGGCGCCGACACGCGGGAAGCAACCGAGCCCGGCTTTGACACGTGCGCTGGGCATTCCAGCGGAACGCGGCATACCATCCTCAAACATACTTGCATCCAGCTCTCGCGCGTCGCGATTCAAGTCGACAAAGCCGCGCGCATAATTGGCTCGTAAGAGTTGCGTTCCATGCACAGTGGCTTGCTCATAAAGCTCGTCCACGAAGGCATCTTCGGTGCGTTGCAGGTCTGCCAATGGGACACACAGCAGATCCTGCATAGATTTCGGATAGACTCTCCCGCTATGCGGTGATGCAAATATGACCGGAGCGCGCACGGAGTCCGCGCGCAATAGCGTATAAGCTTCAATCGCGTGTTCGTTTGGTTCAGGGGAGACATCAAAGACAGTCCGCATGTCCCCAAGGTCTGTCTTCTGCGCCTCAGGTCAAGACCAAATTCCCGGGTTTAATGTTAATCATGACGAACCGAATGCAGAAAAATAGCAGATTATCTTAGAAATTTGCGGTATCTTCACTCCGGATTTACGGAATAATGGCAGACGGCATAGAGACTATCAGGGACAGAGACCTATGAGCAAAATCTTGCTGGCTGAAGATGATCAGGCGATGCGCACCTTTTTAAGCGCATCTCTTCGCCGTGCCGGTCATGATGTTCAGGATTTCGAAGATGGTGAAGGGGCGCTTGAAGCCCTGGAACGGGAAGTCTTCGATTTGCTGCTAACGGATATTGTGATGCCGGGCATTGATGGGATTGAACTTGCCCGCCGCGGCGCTGAACTCGATCCGGCCATGAAAATCGTCTTTATCACTGGATTTGCAGCTGTCGCATTATCTGGCAGCGCGCCAACTCCGGCCGGAGCTAAAGTCTTGTCCAAGCCATTTCATTTGCGTGAGCTGGTTGATGAAGTTGAGCGCGTCATGGCCGCCTGATATCGGTTGCAGTTCAGGCTTGACTTGACTGCGCCAAAAGGGGAATACCCCTCATCCTGAAACGGATGGTCGATTAGCTCAGTGGTAGAGCACTGCATTGACATTGCAGGGGTCACAAGTTCGAACCTTGTATCGACC
>CAYGUD010000077.1:0-8827 GCA_964352865.1 uncultured Hyphomonas sp. | reverse complement strand
CATTGCCACCAGCTCGGCCACCAGGAGCCTGCCACTTCCTCCGCGCCAGACATCCAGCGTCCGGGGTTTTTGGGAAGGTCAGAATTTGTCCAATGCTGATATTTTTGCGCATCCGGATGATTGATCACGCCGGCAATATGGCCAGATCCGGCAAGCGTGAAACGCACATCGCCGCCGAAATTCTGGGCGCCCTTATAGATCGAGTGCCAGGGGCAGATATGGTCGGAGCGGCTGGCCTGAATGAATACCGGAATCTTGATGTCGCTCATCGAGACGGGCTCGCCAAAGACTTTGAAACGGCCCTGTGTCAGCGTATTCTGATTGTAGAATTCAGTCAGATAAGTGCGGTGCGTGGGGCCCGGAATATTGGTCTGATCGGCATTCCAGAACAGCAGATCAAACGGGCGCGGCTGTTTGCCCATCATGTAATTGTCGACGACATAGCGCCAGACCAGATCCGCCGGGCGCAGCCAGTTAAACGTCTCGCCCATCATCTCGCCAGGCATGATGCCATCATGCTCTTTGATGACCGCGTCTGTTTTCTGCAAGCCATCTTCGCCGGTGAAGATCTTCAACTCGCCGGCGAGGTCAAAGTCGGATTGCGAAGCAAAATAAGTCGCCGATTTGATCCGCTTGTCGCCCGTCTTGCCCATATGCGCGAGCGCGGTGCTGAGCAGCGTGCCGCCAATGCAATAGCCAACTGTGTTGAGTTTTTTGGCGCCAGACTCCTTGGTCACGGCATCGACCGCAGCCAGAATGCCATGCTCGATATAGTCGTCCCAGGTGTAATCCTTGGTCTCATCATCAGCAGACCGCCAGGACACAACGAATGTGTTGACGCGCTTCGACAACAGCCAGCGGATCATCGAATTTTCAGGCTGCAAGTCGAGAATATAGAATTTGTTGATCCAGGGCGGGAAGATGAGCATCGGCCGCTCGCGCATCTTCTTGCGGGTCGGATTGTAATGGATGATCTCGATCAGCTTATTGCGGAAGACGACTTTGCCTTTCGCAGTGGCGACATTCTTGCCGACCTCGAACGCAGTTTCATCGGTCTGCGTGATGGCCAGGCGACCATCGCCGCGCTGGATATCCTCGCGGGCATTCCGCAAGCCTGCCAGAACGCTCTCGCCATTGCTTTCGATCATTGCCCGGATCGCGGCGGGGTTGGTGGCCATCATGTTGGTTGGCGACATGGCGTCGACAAACTGGCTCATATAGAAGCGGGCCTTGAGTTTCGTCTCCTCGTCGAGATCGTCAGAAACCGTGTCGATCAGACCTTGCAGCCATTCGGCGTTCAGCATCCAGGCGCGGCGCATGAAGTTGAAGGCCGGGTTGGCGTCCCATTCGGGATCGGCAAATCGCCGGTCGGACGGCAAAGGCGTGCCGCTCGCCATGGATGGGAAAAGGTTCATCCAGCCCTGGAAAAGCGTCATCATCGCATGACCAGATTTTTCCGGATTCCGGGCCAGCGCGGCGCCAAGCTTCATCTGGGCCTCAGCCCCGCCAAAAGGATCAGCCTGGCCCGGAGCGGGAGGTCCCATACCGGTGCCATTCAGCGAATCCGATAGCAGGCCTTGCGCCTCTTGCACGGCTTGCATCAAATTCGTCGCCATTAACTGCAATGACTCAGAATTTGCGTCCGAAAACGCATTTGGGAGCGTGCTCGCCCCAAAATTATCAAAGTTTCTACTTTTGGTCATCAGACCGTCTCTCGCCATTCTATGCGAACCCTTATAAGACTAAACAGCTTTGGGAATTATGAGTCCAGCGAAGGAAATTGTTTATGCGCACTGTTGTTTTCGTAACGTTTGTCTTTTTGGCGGGCTGTGCTGGCTCGATCGAGAAGGTGAAAGCGATGCGCGCCGAGGCCCCGGACTGGTATGAAGCCCGGAAAGTTGAGTTCCGCGGCGAGGGCTATCCCGACTTTGCATCGATCCCTGAATCGCAACCAGATTACAACCCCATTCGCAAACTCGAGCTTTCCGAAGCAGAAACGCTTGCGGCGCTCGATATGTTCATGAATCACCAGCGGGCTGAACCTGCAACAGAGACACCGGAAGCGATTGCTGCCTGGGCCTTAGAGGTCAGACGAGCGGTCGAGGGGCAGCTGCCTGCCCCCGATTTCATGACCGACGCCGAGGTTGAGCAAATTAAAGCGCGCTTTGACGTCGCGCGCGCTCGCCTCTAGGCACCCATATACCCTTTTGCATACGGAGATCTGCGCCATGAGCGGAGAGTTTCATAAAATCCGGCGCTTGCCGCCTTACGTTTTCGAACAGGTCAATCGCCGCAAGGCTGAATTGCGCGCCGATGGCGCTGATATTATCGATCTCGGCATGGGCAATCCAGACATGCCGGCCCCGCCGCACGTGATTGCCAAACTCGCTGAAACCGCTGCCAAACCTGATGTGCACGGGTATTCTGCGTCGCGCGGGATTCCGGGCCTCCGACGCGCGCTGGTGGACTATTATAAACGCCGGTTCGACGTCAAACTGGATAAGAACCGAGAAGTTGTGGTCACGCTTGGCTCCAAAGAAGGCTTTGCCAACCTGGCACAAGCGATCACCGCGCCGGGCGACGTTATCCTCGCTCCTGATCCGTCTTATCCGCTGCATCATTTTGGTTTTATCATGGCGGGCGCCTCGATCCGGGCAATTCCGGCGCCGACCCCAGAGGCTTATCTGTCTGGAATCAGCAAAGCGATCCGCTATTCTGTGCCGCCGCCCACCGCGATGGTCCTATGCTATCCGTCAAACCCGACAGCGGATGTGTGCGATCTGGAATTCTACAAGGACGCGGTCGCACTGGCGAAGAAGCACGATCTCTATATCCTTTCGGATTTGGCTTATAATGAAATCTATTTCGAAGAGCCGACACCGTCGATCCTGCAAGTGAATGGCGCGAAGGACATCGCCGTCGAAACAACGACCATGTCGAAGACCTATTCCATGGCCGGTTGGCGAATTGGTTTCGCAGCAGGCAATGAGCGCCTTATTGGCGCGCTGGCCCGGGTGAAATCCTATCTTGATTATGGGGCCTTCACACCGATCCAGGTTGCTGCATGTGCCGCTCTGGATGGCCCGCAAGACTGCGTCGATGAGTTTCGAGCGACCTACAAGTCGCGCCGCGATGTTCTGATCGAGAGCTTCGGACGGGCCGGTTGGGAGATCCCAAGCCCTGAAGCGTCAATGTTCGCATGGGCGGAAATTCCGCCTCAATGCGGCGACATGCGCAGTCTCGAATTTGCGTTGAAACTGATGAATGAAGCAGAAGTCGCGGTCGCGCCGGGCGCCGGGTTTGGCGAGCATGGGGACAGACATGTTCGCATCGCGCTGGTCGAAAACGAGCAACGAATCCGACAAGCCGCTCGAAACATCAAACGGTTCCTTGCCAAGCAGGCGGAAGAGCGGCAAAGCGAGCCGCTGAAAAGGACGGGGTCTTGAAAACAGTTAAATTAGGAATTGCCGGGCGCGGTCATGTCGGCTGCGGTCTTATAGAGCTGGTTGAGCGTCAAACTGACCTGCGTCTGCCGGGAAAGATTGAAATTGTAGGCGTTTCGGCACGAAGTAAATCCCGCAATCGCGGTGTAGATATTTCAGGTTATCGCTGGTTCGATAATGCGGCCACGCTGGCTGAAGACCCTGAAGTTGACGTGTTCGTTGAATTGATGGGCGGCTCAGACGGCCCAGCCAAATTCGCTGTCGAAGAAGCGCTCAAGGCGGGTAAGCATGTTGTCACCGCCAACAAGGCTTTGATCGCGATGCACGGACAGGCGCTTGAGGGATTGGCCCAGGCCAACGATGTTGATCTGATGTTCGAGGCTGCGGTCGCCGGCGGTGTCCCGATTGTCCGTGTATTGCGAGACTCGCTGACCGGTGTTGCGATTCGAAGGGTATCGGGCATTCTCAACGGAACGTGCAACTATCTGACCACGCAAATGCTGGACACAGGTCGGTCTTATGACGACGTCCTGGAAGAGGCTCAACGCCTCGGCTATGCTGAAGCGGACCCGACGCTGGATGTCTCGGGAATGGACGCTGCTCACAAAGCCGCCATCCTTGCCTCAATCGCGTTCACCGCAGATCTCGATTTCAGCAAAGTCTCTGTCAAAGGGGTCGAAACTGTCGAGTTGATCGATCTCAACCTCGCTGACCGGCTTGGATTGCGTATCAAATTGATCACAGAGGGCATCCTCACCGACGCTGGTGTCGTTTGCCGCGTGGCGCCCCTGGCGATGCCAGTGGATCATCCTCTGGCACGCGTGAATGGCGCTCTGAATACTGTCCGGGTTGAAGGCGACCCGCTGGGCGCTGTAACATTGACGGGCCCCGGCGCCGGGCCAGGGCCGACGGCGAGCGCAGTGATGGGAGACATTTCGAAACTCTTCACACCGACGGCGCGCAGCCCATTCGGCCGGGCGCCGCACCATCAAAGCCGAAATTTCGTCGCCGCTGAGCCGGCCGAGCGTTCGGCATTCTTCTTGCGTGTAAAGCTCGCGGATCGGCCGGGCGCGTTAGCGAGCTTGACCGAGGCATTGGCGGCACATGATGTGTCAGTCGACAAACTGTTGCAGGAGTCGGCTGATGACAGCGATGTCTCGCCTGTTGCCATTGTTACGCATGTGTGTTCTCGCGGTGACATCGCCGCCGCGAGCTCTCGCGTCTCTGCTTTGGAGGCGAGTGTGGGCGCGCCGCAGGTCATTCCGATCGACGCGGTAGGTTTGTAATTAGTGCTGGGTCAGGAGCGACCTGGGGGAGTGAGAGATGAGTAAGAGTGTTCTAATTCCGCATCTGGCGGACGCCATGGTGCGCGTCACTGAAAAAGCGGCCATTGCGGCAGAAACCCTTGCTGGACGCGGTGACGAAAAAGCCGCCGATGCAGCCGCCGTCGACGCCATGAGGACGGCCTTTAATGCCGTTAATTTCCGAGGCCGCGTTGTCATTGGCGAAGGCGAGCGCGATGAAGCGCCCATGCTTTATATCGGTGAAGAAGTCGGAACTGGGACGGGCCCAGAAATCGATATCGCGCTCGATCCGCTTGAGGGTACAACGCTGACAGCGAAAGCAATGTCGAACGCACTTGCTGTGCTGGCGATTGCGCCGCGCGGTGGCCTGTTATTCGCACCTGATACCTATATGGACAAGATCGCGATTGGTCCTGGATACGAAAACGGGGTTATTGATCTCGATGCGTCACCCGCTGAAAATATTACAGCCATGGCAAAAGCCAAAGGTGTCGATGTCAGCGCAATGACCGCTTGTGTCCTAGACCGTCCGCGCCATGCTGAAATTATCGCCAGCCTGCGCGGTGTTGGTGCGCGTGTACACCTGATCTCGGACGGTGATGTCGCTGGCGTGATCAACACGACAAATCCAAGCACTGGCATCGACTTGTATGTTGGCTCTGGCGGCGCGCCTGAAGGCGTGCTCGCCGCGGCTGCGTTGAAATGCGTCGGTGGTCAAATGCAGGCTCGTCTGGTGTTCCGCAATGATGATGAGCGCCGCCGCGCTGACCGCACTGGTATCACTGACTATGACAAGAAATACGATCTGCATGAGCTCGCGTCTGGTGAAACAGTATTCTGTGCGACGGGCGTTACGAAAGGTGGTCTGGTCGACGGCGTTGTTCGTAAAAATGGTCATATTGAAACCGACACACTGGTGATGAGCAGCGCTGACGGAATGGTTCGCAAGATCAAGTCCTGGCACCGGGTTTAGTGCGCAGCGCAGCCAGCTTTCTTGCTTCTGTGACACTGCTCTCCGCTTGCGCGGGAAGCGACTATCGGCGTGACGTCACCGATACATTCGTTGACGGTGATCGCTTGTTTGTGGCGGGAACGCTGAATGCGATGACCTATGACGAAGTTAAGCGTCACTTGACCGAGAATCCGGGGCTGAAGACCGTCATTCTGGAAGATATCGATGGCTCTATTGATGATGAGGCAAACCTCCATACGGCGATGCTCATTCATAATGCTGGACTGGATACCTTTGTTCCGGCGGATGGAATAATTGAATCAGGCGCGGTTGATCTGTTCTGCGCCGGACGAAATCGCATTGCTGAGCGCGGCGCGCGCATCGGTGTGCATTCCTGGGCCGATGGTGATGGGGTTGAGGGCGGAGAAATCTCGCGCAGCAGCGATGAACATCAAATCTATTTGGATTATTTCGAGGCTGTCGGTTGTCCTGTCTCGTTTTACTGGTTCACGCTCGAGGCAGCGCCAGCAAGCGGTATTCATTATATGACCGAGGCGGAACTAATTGACTATCAAGTGGCGACTGAAATTCGCTAAGCGCCTGACCATTTAGTTTTCGCGCACCGCGAGTCATGGTTCAACGCACCATGACCGATACAAACTTTTCTGTGCCTATGTCCCATGGCGGGCGCTTTTGGACGCTGCACCAGCCAGATGAAGCGACGGTTCGCGCGCTGGCCCCGCAATTGGGCGGTAGCGATTTGCTGGCGCGCTTATTGGAGCCGCGCGGGATCGTTGCGGCGGACGTCGAGTCTTTTCTCAACCCGACTTTGCGGGCGCTGTTTCCCGACCCTGCAAGTTTTCAGGATATGATGAAAGCGGCGGGTCTGGTTCTGGATGCGATTGTTGAGGGTAAGAACGTCACTGTTTTTGCAGATTATGACGTCGATGGCGGGACAAGCTCGGCCATTCTGGCCCGGTACTTCCGAGCCTGGGGGCAGGAGATCGGCCTCTACGTTCCCGACCGTTTGATGGAAGGCTACGGCCCGAGCCCTGAGGCGTTTCGGCATTTGAAAGAACAGGGCGCTGACTTGGTCATCACCGTTGATTGCGGGGCAGCAGCGACGGCGGCGCTCGCCGAAGCCGTTTCGATTAACTTGCCGGTGATCGTCATTGACCACCACCTGATGGGCAAGACCCCGCCTGAATGCGCGGCTCTGGTCAATCCAAACCGGGCCGATGATACAAGTGGACAAGGGCATTTGGCTGCAGCGGGTGTGGTCTATGTCTTTGTTGCGGCCCTCAATAAACTCGCGCGCGAAAGAGGCATCGCGCCGCCGGAAGGATTACCTGACATCCTGCCCTGGCTTGATCTTTGTGCGCTTGGAACGCTGTGCGATATGTCACCGCTGATCGGCGCAAACCGCGCTTTTGTCACGCAGGGTCTGAAAATTCTGGAGAGAGGTCAAAATCCTGGGCTTCGCGCCTTGGCTGACATTGCCGGGATTGGCAAAATTGAAAGTGTCTATCACGCAACATTCGTGCTCGGCCCGCGCTTGAATGCCGGCGGCCGGGTTGGCGATCCATGGCTCGCGGCCAAGCTCCTCGCGACGGAAGACCGGACTGAAGCCATCGCACTCGCTGAGCGACTGCACGCGCATAATGATGAACGCAAAGCAGTCGAGAGCGCGATCCTCGAACAAGCCTCCGTTGCGGCGCAGAAACAGCTCGAAGCAAACCCGGATAGCGGCGTTCTGATCGCCGCAGGTGAAGGCTGGCATCCGGGCGTTATCGGTATTGTTGCGGGCCGCTTGAAAGACCGATTCCACTTGCCGGCAATTGTCATTGGCTGGGGACAAGGGCTTGGGCCTGTCGCGAAAGGTTCCGCACGGTCTGTACGTGGCGTCAACATTGGCGACGCGATATCAGCCGCTGCGAGAGCCGGGATCATCCTGTCTGGGGGCGGACATGCCATGGCCGGCGGACTCAGTCTCGAGCCGGATCAGCTGAACGGGCTGAAAACCTGGATGCAGGACCATATGGCAGAGTTTCGCGAGGAACGCGCTGCCGCCAAGGAGCTCGGCATTGATGCAATACTCGCGCCTTCGCAAGTCACAACTGAGACATATGATCTGGTTCAGACGATCAGTCCGTTTGGCCAGGGCGCACCGGAGCCGATCTTCGCGATCCAGAATGTTGAAATCACCCACACACGACAGATTGGGGAAAACCATTTAAAGCTGACGGTCGAAGATGCTGGCGCCCGCATCGATGCACTGGTTTGGCGATGCATTGGGACGCCGCTGGGCGACGCCCTCTTACAGCGTGGCAAAGTTCATCTGGCGGGACGGTTGAAAGACAATGTTTGGAATGGCCGCCGCACCGCGCAATTTGAAGTGATCGATGCAGCTGCTGCCTAGGGCAATTTTCTGAGCAACGCCAAAGCGCCGTCCGTGATCGGCTTGAGCGCTTCATTCTCACTTAGACTGGCATTGATATATAGCACCCGGGCAAAGCTTTTGAGGTTATGTAATCGCGCTAAATCGGTTTCAGCCTGATAGGCCCCGCTCCAATCGGAAAGCGGTGCTGGATCCCCGATGGCTTCAAACCAATTGGTCCAATCATCCGCCTCTATCTTGTTCTGCATTGCCATGAAAATGATCGGCCTGGCGAGGCGCTCTGGTTCATTGTGTGTGAAGGCATATCCGGTGCGGTTGGTGATTTGCTGAGCGATAGCGGCTCGCAACTTCAACAGTGAATCGGCTCTGAGGTTTGGATTTAGAGACAATTGCATCGCCACATCAGCGCCATGCGCGACGCCGTGTCGCCACCCCTCCTGATTTGAAAAGGCGCGATAATCGGAAACTCCAGCAATATAATTGGCCACGTTCTCGACGATATTTACGCGCTCGGCCGGGGTGAGAAATGACTCAACACGATCCGTTCGCACGAGTTCGGAAAGTCCTAATGCCGAGAACGGTGCGAGAAAGCCATCGCTGTCTTGCGATTCCAGATCACCTGAGAGCTGTGCGATCAACTCGCGTCGCGTGGATTCCGAAATTGTACCTGATCGCAACGCAGCCGTCAGACCTTCATAGCCGATCTGATCTCGCAGGAACGGGTTCGGGT
>CAYGUD010000076.1:8254-8854 GCA_964352865.1 uncultured Hyphomonas sp. | reverse complement strand
GGTTAAACCCATCAAGCTTATCAGCGGCCTGTCGCCGTTTTGCGAGACCTTCTTCACCGACGTAAAAGTTCCAAAGGATCAGCTCGTCGGCAAACTCAATGCGGGCTGGACAATCGCGAAACGCCTTTTGCAGTTTGAGCGCTCTTCGATCTCAGCAGGCGGCTTCGGCGGCACAGGCGGGTCTGGCATTCTCCCACCGCAGGAATATGCAAAACAACATGTCGGCGTCGACGAAACAGGCCGGGTCTCAGATGGCGATCTGCGCGCCCGCATCGCTGATCACTTAATGTATGCCAAGGCATTCGGCTTGACCGTGCAGCGGTCAACCGAAGAAGCGAAGGCTGGCCAAGAGGTCGGACACACAGCTTCGATCATGAAATATGCAGCCGCCAAAATGAACCAGGACAAGTGTGAACTACTGGTCGAAGCGCTCGGCACAGATGGCCTCGGCTGGTCAGGTGAGGGCTTTGCCGACGACGCCAAAAAGGCGACACGCGGCTGGTTGCGGTCAAAAGGCAATTCGATTGAAGGCGGCACCAGTGAAATCAATCTCAACGTGGTCGCCAAACGCGTCCTCGGTCTGCGGGAGCACCAATAATG
>CAYGUD010000076.1:0-8244 GCA_964352865.1 uncultured Hyphomonas sp. | reverse complement strand
AGCATCAATAATGACATTCGTTCTTTCTGAAGACCAACAAATGTTGCGCGATACAGCAATGGCATTCGCGCGCGATGAAATGCCGGTCTCTCACTTACGTGAGTTGCGGGATCGCGGCGCAAACGGGATCGATCCGGCGACACGTGCCAAACTGGCCGAGCTTGGATTTTTTGGCGTACTCGTGCCTGAAGAGTATGACGGCGTTGGCCTCGGCATGGTTGCCATGGGCCAGATTATGGAAGCCCAGGGCCGGACCATTGCTGCGACCTCTTTGCTGCAGTCAGCCGTGCTCGGCGTCAGCTTGCTGACCCTTGGCGGCTCTGAGGCGCAAAAAGCCGAGTGGCTGCCAAAAATTGCCAGCGGCGAGGTTAGCGTCGCGCTGGCCGTCGACGAAGGCACCCATCATGCGCCGCTTAACATCGCCACAGAAGCCGAACGCAACGGTCAGGGTTATACTTTGAATGGCGCAAAGCGCTATGTGCCAGACGGCCATCACGCAGACATCTTTATCATCGTCGCGCGGACTTTTGGCGAAGCCGGGCAAGCGCACGGCATCACTCTGTTCATTGTGCCGGCCGGCGCAGATGGCCTAACCGTGCAGGCGCTGAACACAGTCGACTCGCACGGCGCAGCACATTTGCAATTGGAAGATGTTGCTGTCAGCGAAGACAGCGTCCTGGGCGCAGTGGATGCAGGCTGGGAGATCCTAGAGCCTGCGCTCGATCGCGGCCGCATCGCACTCGCCGCAGAGGCGCTTGGCAGCGCCCAAGCGACATTTGATATGACGCTGGAATATTTGCAGACCCGGAAACAATTCGGTCAATTGATTGGATCGTTTCAGAGCCTGCAGCACCGCGCCGCAAAGTGGTTCACTGAGCTGGAACTAACTCGCTCATGCATTGGCGCCGCCCTATCAGGCGTCGATGAGAACCGCAAAGACACTGCCGAACTGGCAAGCCTTGCGAAAGCGCGGGCTTCTGATCTGATCCACCTCGCGTCCAACGAAACCGTCCAATTCCATGGCGGTATCGGCATGACCGACGCTCATGATAGCGGCCTCTATATGAAACGTGCTCGCGTGCAGGAAGCGCTGCTTGGCGGCGCCAGCTTCCACCGCGACCGCTATGCGAGACTTAACGGCTTCTGATCACTCGCCGACGGCATAGATCATACAAACTTGCGCTTCGACTGTCTGCATTGGGCGGTCGGAGGGCAGGTTCAGCGCGTCAATCTCGGATTGCGACACAACAATTCCGTCTTGGCCGCTGACCCTACGCTTTGACGCCGTCACATTTACAGTTTCAAGCACCGGGCTAGATGGTGCACGCCGAGCGCGGTCAGCCACAACTCTGCCCGCCGAACTCGTCCAACGGCCGAGACAAGGCCCATTGCCTTCTTGCACAACCAATAAGTCACCAAGGGTCGCGCCCGCTGCAGCGGCGCTGATGCGAGCGCGCGCAGATCCATCTCTCACAGCCGCTTCATAAGATTGCTGCAGCACATCGGCGGTGCGCTCCAAATATAGGCGCAAAGGATCGGCGCGCTCCGGGCCTAAAGCGAGCGCAGCAGCCCGGGCCGTACCAGCAAGCTCGACATTCTTGACCAGAACCTGGACGCTAACCTGCGCTTCATAGCCTTTGACTTTGTCGGCGCGGCGATTCTCGATGCGGTCGCCATCGCTATCGCGATATTGCTCATAATAGGGCTCAACCATCACAGACGTGGTGACTTCGGAAGTCTCCCCAGCAACAGATTTGATGGCGGCATAGGCGGCACGCGCGCGCTCAACTGCGGCTTGCATTGCATCCTTAGCGTCACGATCCGTCTCAACGAACTGGACTGAAAATTGACCCCGGTTTGGAGGGAGCTCCAAACTTGCTCGGCCCAAGGTCTCGATGACCGGGCGCTCGGTCCAGTAAGGCTGTTCGAAGACGACACTACCCTCGCTCGATTGCGCCGCCGCGGCGGCCGATACGAACAAAGCCACTCCCAATAATAAGTTCAGTTTCGACATGATATTTCTCCCACAAATTTACGCTAACCAGATCGCCAGACATATTCCAGTACCGTATTGGTTTGACGGGAGCGCTACGAATTTTAAGTTCGTCTCATTGTTGGTGGGAGCCTTTTTTTGATCCGTTACATTCCATTCCTTATCGTCCTCGCCCTTTTGGCCTTAAGCGTCTGGGGCGCGCAAAGTCAGGTCTGGCTCTATGGACCCACAATCGCCCTGACCGGATTGGCTTTTCTGGGCCTTTATGACCTCAGCCAAACCCGGCACACGCTATGGCGCAATTTTCCGATTCTCGGCCGCCTGCGCTGGCTCGCTGAAGCGATGCGGCCCTTTTTTAGATCCTATATGGTTGAGAGCCAGACTGAAGGTCGCCCGTTCAATCATGAAGAGCGCGCCATGGTGTATCGCCGCGCCAAGAATGTATCCTCTGTTGAACCATTTGGCAGTCATCTCGACATTGAAAGCCCTCCATATGAATGGCTGGCGCACTCGATCGCAGCGCGCCAGCCAGACGAAGATAATCCACGTGTCCTGATCGGGGCACCTGGAACGGCCAAACCCTATTCCGCCAGCGTCCTGAACATTTCGGCGATGAGTTTTGGTTCTCTCGGTGCGCATGCAATAGAGGCGCTGAATCGCGGCGCCGCAAAAGGCGGATTCTTCCACGATAGCGGCGAAGGCGGCATCTCGAAATATCACAAAGCGGGTGGCGGTGATCTGGTTTGGGAGCTCGGCTCAGGCTATTTTGGCTGCCGAAGCCCAAATGGCGCATTTGATCCCGTATTGTTCGAAGAAACAGCGGCACTCGAACAAGTCAAAATGATCGAAATAAAATTGAGCCAGGGCGCGAAACCTGGTCATGGCGGGGTCTTGCCCGGCGCGAAGGTAACGCCGGAAATCGCAGAGGCGCGCGGCATTCCCGTCGGCGAAACATGCTATTCACCCGCCCATCACACCGCCTTTTCTACCCCGAAAGAAATGCTCAATTTCATCGACCGGTTGCGCGACCTTTCGGGCGGAAAACCTGTAGGTTTCAAGCTATGTATTGGCAATCGCTGGGAATTCTTGGCGATATGCAAAGCCATGGTCGAAACCGGCCAACGCGCCGACTTTATCGTCATTGACGGCGCTGAAGGCGGCACCGGAGCGGCGCCCGGTGAGTTTCTCGATCATGTCGGGACACCATTGCGCCAGGGCCTCGTCTTCGCGCGCAATGCGCTGGTCGGGTGTGGCTTGAAGGAAGACATCAAACTAGGCGTCAGCGGCAAACAACTCTCAGCTTTTAATATGGCGGCGTCATTGGCACTCGGCGCGGATTGGATAAATACAGCTCGCGGCTTCATGTTTTCGCTGGGCTGTATCCAATCGCTGCATTGCCACAATAATACCTGTCCGACCGGGATCGCGACGTCAGATCCGGGCCGGCAACGCGGACTCGTCGTTGCGGACAAGGCCGAGCGTGTTTATCATTTTCATAAGAATACTGTCGCGGCGCTGATGGAAGTGGTTGGCGCAGCCGGGTGCCAACATCCGTCGGAGCTGGAACCGCATCATATCATTCACCGAGTCACGGCAGATATCGCGAGACCGGCGGACGAAGCTTACGATCTGATTGATCGCGGTATCCTGCTGCTCGCCCCAGATGAAACCCCACTCGCAAAAGATTGGCACATGGCAAGGAGTGATAGCTTCTTGGCAGCTTAAACCATAGAGGATTGTGCCGGGTGATCCTCATAAGGGTCAGTGATGCCGGCATCTTCGCGGCGGCGGATCATGTCTGAAACGATCACGGCTCCGACCATTTTACCGATCACAAAGACGATCCAATTGGCCAGGGTCAATGTGTTACCCGGCTCGGCACCGAGCTGCATCTGTTTGGCGAGATCAGCACCATAAAGGAAGATAGTTGTATCTATTGGTGTCGCCACAACACTCGAATACAGAATCCTTTTTGACAGCTTCATTTTGGTGAACGTGAATAGCAGCCAGTCGAAGAATTCAGACACGAAAAAAGCCAGTCCGGACGCGATCACAATAACAATCCAAGCGTAATACATCGACCAGGACAGGGCTAAAGCCATTGCCAGCAAGACCCACTGGCCCATTTCACGTTGGACAAAATCACGAATCACAAACACCAACCCTGTCACGAGCGTCAGAGGGTGCAGCATCAAACCTGCCGGATCTGGATTGTCCGCCGGAAAAATCAGCGAGAATAGGTCGCTGGCACTGTCGGCCCAAGGTCCGACGAACTGGATGTTGGGAACAACGCCAAATGACCAATTCAGGAACGGGATCATCATCACATATATGATCGCCCACAGCCGCCCACCAAGGCGCCAGAGAATGGCGACTGACATTGCAAGTCCAACCAGAACTGGCAACAGAAAGCCCGGCCGATTGTTCGTCAAAATGCCGACAAACATATCCCAAATCTCAATCAGCATTTGCGGTCCCATTTTCTCAAGCCGACGCTTGCTCTTAAAGGCCAAAACGTCCTAAGGCCAGCATCTAAGGCGGACGAGACGCA
This sequence comes from uncultured Hyphomonas sp., assembly GCA_964352865.1. Classification (GTDB taxonomy): domain Bacteria; phylum Pseudomonadota; class Alphaproteobacteria; order Caulobacterales; family Hyphomonadaceae; genus Henriciella. The sequence continues at coordinate 3,700 of CAYGUD010000076.1, read as the reverse complement.
GGAGAAGGCCGTGAGCGCAGACGTGAAGCTTTGCTTGATAGTGGCCCGCGCCCGAAACGGCGTAATTGGTAAAGATAATGACCTGCCTTGGCGCCTGGCGGACGATCTCAAACACTTTAAGGCGACCACACAGGGCTGCCCGGTAATTATGGGGCGCAAGACGTGGGAAAGCCTGCCGCGCCAACCATTACCGGGACGGGACAATGTCGTGCTCAGCCGTGACGGGCAGTATTCAGCGCCTGGTGCTCGCGTCTTCACCGCAATATCCGCCGCCATCGAGACCAGCCGCGCTTTGGCCCGTGTTGCCGGACGATCAGAGATCTTCGTAACGGGCGGAAGCGCCATTTACGCCAAGGCCCTGCCCTTCGCAGACCGGCTCTATATTACCGAAGTCGAAACCAGCCTTCAGGGCGATTCGAGCTTTCCGGACTTTGATGAAGCGCAATATACCGAAGTGAAGCGGCGAACGGTTCCTGCAGACGAGAAGAATGAGTTCGCCTTCACGATCCGGACTCTGGATCGCCTCGGGGCACCCTTGCCGGTTTAGATCGCTCCGGCCAGACTGTGAAAAACATCGCAGGAGCGCCAAACATGGAATTTGATATTGTCGCAGAAGGGCTCGGCTTTCCGGAAGGTCCGGTCTGGATGGAAGATGGATCGATCATCCTCGTCGAGATCTCCAATGGTTGCATCACGCGGGTCTGGGGCGATGACAAAAAGGAAGTTATCACGAAGACAGGCGGCGGCCCAAATGGCGCCGCGATTGGCCCGGATGGCGCGCTATGGATCTGCAATAATGGCGGCTTCAAGTATCACAGACGCGACGGCCTTTTGATCCCGGGCAATTGCCCGGATGACTATTCGGGGGGTCGGATCGAACGGATTGATCTTACCACCGGTAAAGTCGAACGCGTTTTGGATACGGTCGAGGGGTTTCCTTTGAAAGGTCCAAACGATCTCGTTTTCGACAAGGACGGCAATCTATACTTCACTGATCATGGCAAGACTTATTCCCGCCACCGAGATTTTGGCGGTCTGTTCTTCTTAGCCAATGGCACCAGTGAAGCCGTTGAGCTGGATCATCATCACACGTCACCAAATGGCGTTGGACTGTCACCAGATGAGAAGACCGTCTACATGGCCGATACAATGACGGCGCGGCTATGGGCGTTTGATCTGTCGGCGCCGGGCGAGATCACCTCTGCCGGCCCATTCGGCAAAGGCCGGGTCGTAGCCACCATGCCGAACCTGCAATATTTCGACAGTCTCGCAGTCGCTGAATCTGGAAACATATGTGTCGCCACGATACTGAATGGCGGGATCACGACAATCACACCCGATGGCGCGCATTCGCATATCGCGTTTCCTGACCCATTCGTCACCAATATCTGCTTCGGCGGAGACGGCTTGAATGAGGCATGGGTGACCCTCTCCGGCACGGGCAAACTTGCCAAATGCGCCTGGCCTGAACCAGGGCTCCGGCTGAACTATTATAGCTAGCCTGAAAAGCCCCGACGGAAACCATCGCGGCTTTTCTCGAACACTGCCGCGTGGTTTTATTTTAGAACAGCCATATAGCTGATCGCACCAGAATCAGCCGGAGCGATAGGCGCACTGAATGCCCATTTGATGTGGGTTATTTCACTGGCATTTGCGACCCGGTTATTTTCGCCGTCGCCAGTCATTAGCGCATCTCTCGCGGCATAGGTTTGACCATTGTCAGCCGAGAACGTGATGCTCCCTGGTACGCCCGCAACAGACGCCTCTACATAGGATACTTCTGCTGGGATCGGCATGACAAGGCTGACGCTCTCAGCTGGCTCGGGGCCTTCATTCGTGTAAGTTAGACTATAGCGCACCTGCTGCCCTGGCTCGACATCTGTTGCTGGTGCGAATGTCAGAATGTCGTCACCATTGGCACCAGTTGTGACCGTCACCACTTCAACCGTCTGAGTGGCTTTCAAGCCCGTCGCATGGGCCGGGACTGTAAACACGCCGAGCATCGCCAGCGCAAACGCAGTTGCACGCAACATCCATATTCTCCAAAACAAGCTCTTATATTTTTTACAAGAATGCGCGCGTCCGATTAAGTAGTGCTTAATGCTGCTGCACAATCCGCCGGCCTCACGTCTTCATTGCATATAGACCACACCGACATTGTTGCGCTGAGGTTCCCCAATAATTTAAGACGCGCCGCGCTGGCATTCTTCGCGTAACATAAGCCCATACAGACCAGGGTTCATGGCCACACGATTCAACATCGGGCGAGACCGGCGCTTTCTTTCTGCCTCATCAGGCAATCGATAAGTGTCGGTCAGAAGAGCGGCGACAAATTTCGATTGCGCTTCGGCGATCGGCCAGAACGCGCCAGTCGGTCGACTAACGCCAATAAAGAACAGGTCATCGCGATCAGGTGGCACCACGCCGCAGAACAAAGTCAGGTCATTGTCGTGTGTGTCGGCAATGTCCTGACCAAGGTAGGGATAGCTCAATCGGTAGCCGGTCGCACAAATGATGATCTCTGCTGCAACACGTTGGCCATCTTCAAAGCATACCTGATCACGCTCCAATGATTTAATGTTCGGTTTCGCCAGAACGCTGCCGCTTTCGAGGTATTCCAGAATATCTTGCGAAAGCGTAGGCCGCTTTCTCAGCGGATGGTCCGGCGCAGGAGGCAATCCAAGGGCTTCGAAACGCTTCATGCGTTCGCCATAAGTCTCTCGAATTTTCTGACTCGCGAGTTTTGTCAGCAAGGCTTCGCGTTCAAGCTCCGACAACTCAAGAAGTTCTTGAGGAACGGGGTCTGTTGGATGGCTCAAGGGCACACCTTCGGCGGCTGGCACGCCATCAATTGTCTTCGGCATTATCCATGTGCCGCTTCGCGCCGCAAGATGCACCCGATTATTCGACGCCGCAGCGATCTCACATGCCAGTTCACAGCCGGTATTGCCAATGCCAACAACAATCACATTTTTCTCGGTAGTATCGACCGGCATCGTGGGACTGAGATATTTTTGGGCGTGGAAAATGTCGCCATCAAACTTCCCAGGCCACTGCGGAATTTGCGGATCCCAATAGCTTCCGCTCGCAGCGACAAGTGCGTCATATTCAGCATCAAACGTTTTACCATTATGGTTGATTGTGACGTGCCAACCGCCCCCTGCCCGCGGCTTTGCGGCAAGAAGTTCAGCGCTTGTTTTGATCTGCGCTCGAAAGCCAAAGTGATCGACATAGGATTCCAGCCATTCTCGCACACGCGCACAACTGGGAAATTCTGGCCATGTGCTGGGCATTTCAAAGTCGCTAAAACGGCTCATCTGCTTGGTGGTGTTTGTTCTCAGAGATTCATACGCAGACGACCGCCCATTTGGATTACCCAGAACCCAATGGCCACCGATGTGCGGAGACATTTCATAACAATCGACGTTCAATCCGCTCTGCAATAGGGTTTTCGTCGCCGTCAGCCCCGACGGGCCGCCGCCCACAACACAAATGCGCTTCACTGGACGGTCAGTATCTTTTTGGTCAGCCATCAGAATGTGTTCAACTACGTATCGAGACCGGTCAATCGCTCACGTGGCGACGGGGCAATAAACACAGAAGAGCGTGGCGATCCCGGCGCGATTCGAACGCACGACCTACAGATTAGGAATCTGTTGCTCTATCCTACTGAGCTACGGGACCGTATAAGTAGCCATAT
>CAYGUD010000075.1:0-8911 GCA_964352865.1 uncultured Hyphomonas sp. | reverse complement strand
ATGATATTGCCACGCGGTTCTATTCGCCGCGTGATGTGGATGAGCTGTGCCCGGACGTGTTCGAGCAGGCGCTCATGACTGTCTCCGACGGTCCCGGGCTCGACCCGGGATCTCATCAGATGCTTCCCTTCTTGCCGCACGAGATCCCGGATCAAGTCCGGGATGATCGGGCTCTGGTGCGTCTGGACCCGGGTTAGACGCACCCTCTTTCAGCAGCAGAGAGGCCCAGAGCCGTCGCCAGCTAATAGCTCTTCGGCAAGCCCAGCACGCGTTCGGCAATAAAGGTCAGAATCATCTCGCGGCTGACCGGCGCAATCCGCGCCAGCATGGCTTCGCGCATATAGCGTTCGACGTGATATTCACGCGCATACCCCATGCCACCATGCGTGAGCACGGCCGTTTCGCATGCGCTGAATCCGGCTTCCGTGCCAAGATATTTCGCGGCATTGGCTTCGGCGCCGCACTCCTGACCATTATCGTAAAGTGCCGCCGCCTTGTAAGCGAGCAATTCCGCCGCACTCAGCTCTGCCCAGGACCGGGCGAGCGGATGGGCGACGCCCTGGTTCTGCCCAATCGGACGCCCAAACACGACGCGCTCTTTGGCATAAGTTGACGCTTTCTCGATCGCCGCAAAGCCGAGCCCAATACTTTCAACGGCGAACAGAACGCGCTCAGGATTGAGGCCTTGCAGCAAATATTTGAACCCCTGCCCTTCTTCGCCAATCAAATGCTCTTTCGGCACTTCAAGACCGTCAATGAAGAGCGTGTTACACTCGACGGCCTTGCGGCCCATTTTTGGAATCGGGTTGGCTTCGATCTTTCCCCGGTCGAGATCGGTATAGAACAGTGACAGCCCAAGATACGGCTTAGCGCACTGATCCTTTGGAGTGGTTCGCGCGATGATCAGGATCTTGTCTGCGCGCTGCGCCCCGGTTGTCCAGATCTTGCGGCCATTGATCGTATAGCCGGAATTGGTTCGCTCTGCCTTGGTTTCGAGGGAAGACGTATCAAGACCCGAATTCGGTTCGGTCACTGCGAAACACATCTTTTCCTGGCCGGAAATGATCTTGGGCAGGTTTTCCTGCTTTTGCTCAGCATTGCCGAACTTTTCGAGCGGCTTGGGCCCGAAAATATTCAAGTGAACCGCCGACGCGCCAGAATAGCCGGCACCCGAGCGCGTGACGGTTTGCATCATCAGAGCAGCCTCAGTCAGTCCGAGACCAGCGCCGCCATATTCTTCTGGAAATGCAATGCCGAGCCAGCCGCCTTCGGCCATGGCATCGCAGAACGCTTCTGGCCAATCACCGGTCTCATCGGTCTTGGCCCAGTACGCGTCATCGAACTGCGCAATGGTGCGCGCGACGCCATCCTGAATGGCGAGTTGATCTTCGCTGAGCGGGCCAATCGTGTGCATGTAAAATCTCCTATTGGCGAAGATCTATGCCGCAATGATTATCGCGTCCACTCTGACGAGGCGTCACACCTGCGCATCGAGCCGGGCTTGCGGCGAGAAAGCGTGCGCCAGATCAGTGGTCGCACCATCAATGATCAGGTCTGCCATGATCTGCGCGGTGATCGGGGCGAGCAGGATACCATTACGATAATGCCCGGAGGCCACATACAGGTTCGCCACGCCTGTCTCGCCCAGGATGGGGGCGTGATCTTTGGTGCCCGGCCGAACCCCGGCCCAGCTTTCGAGGGTTTCAGCCTCGGCAAGGACCGGGCAGATCTCGGCGGCGCGGGCTTTCAGCTCGGCGATCACGTCGGCTTCAGCGGTTTGCAATACGCGCTCCGGCTCAGTCGTCGCGCCAATCACGATGCGGTCCTGTTTGGGAACGATATAGAGATCGCCGCACCGAATGGTCAGTTGCGGCGCGCCCTCAATCGGAGCGACAGAGAGCATTTGCCCACCATAGGACCGGATCGTGTCAAGCGCAGGATCCAGCGCCGCGAGCGTCAGGGACCGGTCATTCTCAGCGGCGCGTACTTTTGCCGTTCGCCAGCCCGCGCAGACCAGTGTCGCATCGCAGCCAGCATGATCGATTTGGCGACCCCGGGTCTGCAAAGGCGCCTCGCTCGGATGGATGACAATATTCGGATGCGCCTCGACGCACGCCACCAGCGCCGTGAGCGTTCGCCGATTATCGACCTGACCATCACTTGGCAAAAGCAATGCCGTTCTCACCATTTCGCTTATCGCCGGGTCGATCGAACTCACGTCCACTGCACACCTCTTCGGTGCGTGTCGATGTCCGCGCATGGCCCGCTCAATCTCAGCAAGGTTGCGCGCCTGCGCCGAATCAATCGCGACGGCGAGCGATGGACCAGCTTGGTACCCGGCCGAAAGACCCGTCCGATCTTCCAAAGCTGCAGACCAGGTTGGCCAGAGTTGCGCGCTTCGATCACACAACTCGAACAGTTTGGGATGAGTGCCCGGCGTCGAGGCCGCTTCGAAAGCCGGGGCGAGCATGCCTGCAGCGGCCCAACTTGCCCCGCGCGGCGGCCACGTCTTGTCGAACACGGCAACACGCAGGCCGCGATCGGCCAGCTCAACGGCACAGGACAAGCCAATAATGCCGGCTCCGATAATCGCTATGGATTGGATTGTTTGTGTGCTGCCTGACATCCGCTCTTCATATCAGGGCAATTGCCGCAGGCTATATCATTCACGCATATCAGCCAGCGATTAAGAGGCAGCGCATTCGCGTTCCCAGAAGCCCATAAAGGCGGAGGCCCATTCCTGTTTCTGAAAAATCACTGATTTGCGCAGAGTCCCAGCCGCGTCTGAAACAGTTTTGATCATCAGATCCGGCGCATCACGCTCTCTCGCAGCAGTCGCATCGCGCGTTTCCTGCCATTTCGCTAGACGCTCAATGGCATGCGCAAAAGCAGTTTCGTCGACGGAATTGACTGGTCCCAAGTCCAATATGATTTCTGTCATATGAGTCCCCACACATATTTTATCGTCCCCCGCTATTCTGCGAGTTAGAATGAGATTAACGACAAACTGATTCGTGTCTACCGCGCCGCCGAATGATTAATGCAAGCTTTGCACCAAATGTCGCAGCATTGCTGAAAATCACGTAGTTGCGAATTATTCTCATCTGTGACAAAGAAGCTATATGATAAATCGCACCCATATTATGGCTGGTTTCAGCCTGCTCGTTGGAGCAGTCGCGGCCTGTTCAAATCCAAGCGAACCAAGTGACCTGCAGACGGCCGGCGAAGCTGACCCTCAAGTTCTGACTCTATACAGCTCTCGGCACTATGATTCCGATAAGGAATTGTACGCCATGTTTGAAGCTGAAGCTGGCGTAAAACTGGATGTCCGTGAGGCCGGTGCCAGCCAATTGCTCGAAACGATGAAAGCGGAAGGCGATCAAAGCCCCGCTGATGTCATCATCGCGGCGGATGCCGGCAGCCTTTGGCGCTTCAAGGATGCTGGCCTGACACAAGCATTGCCGAGTGACACGCTCGAAACGCTGGTTCCAGCGAATTACCGCGCGGCGGACAGCCACTGGTATGGTGTCGCCCGGCGGATGCGCGGAATAGCCTATGATCCAAACCGTTGGGACGCCGCAGACCTGGCTCAGTGGGGTGCGCTGGCGATGGACGACAAAGCTGGCGAAATCTGCGTACGATCATCTTCCAACATCTATAACCTGTCATTAATGGGCGAACTGATCCACCGACTTGGCACGGCAGAGGCTCAAGGTTGGGCCTCAGCGATTGTGGCCAATATGGCGCGCAATCCGCAAGGCGGCGATACCGACCAAATCCGCGCCATCGCAGCAGGCGAATGCTCGATTGCCATCGTCAATCACTATTACTGGGTCCGCCTCGGCGCCAGCGACAAGGCCACTGACACACAAGTTGCTGCCGCAACCTCATTCCTGTTTCCCGAATTCTCTGAAGGGTCTGGTTCGCATGTGAATATTACCGGCGCTGCTGTCACAGCCACCGCGGACGATCTTGAGCTCGCAGAAGACTTCATCACCTTCCTACTGACAGAGACCGGACAGTCATATCTCACCCGCGAGACCAAGGAGCTGCCTCTGCTTGCCGGTGCGCCGCTTCCCGACGGCGTTGATCGTCTACCAGACTTCACAGCATCTGATACAGCGCTCGACGTGTATGGCGAGAACCAGGCTGAAGCGCAGCGACTGTTTGATCTTGCTGGCTGGAATTAATCTCCAGCGCAGCGTGGACCAATAGATATGCCGCGCTGGATGCCATCTTATCGATCAATCCCATCCGTACTGATTATCGTGCTGGTGGGATTGCCCGTTATGGCGGCCCTGTATGCAGGCATCGCTGCCGGTGATGGCGCAACGTGGGATCATATTCTGCAAAACCGTTTGCTGCCTTACACGCTGACGACACTTCTGACACTACTGATTGCAGCACTGATTATGCTCGCGCTCGCCGTCCCCGCCGCCTGGCTGATAAGTCAGTATGAGTTTCCAGGACGGATCTTTTTCAGCTGGGCGCTTATCCTGCCTCTGGCTATGCCAGGCTATGTCATGGCCTATGCCTGGGCCGATCTGATGGGGGTTGCCGGGCCGCTGCAAAATCACTTTCGCAGTCTGACTGGCCTGTCAGCGCGGGACTATTGGTTTCCCAATCTGTTCAGCACGCCGGGGCTGGCTTTCGTTCTCGCCTCAACGCTGTTTCCTTATGTCTACATCACCGCACGCGCTGCGTTTTCGATGCAGTCGCTTGCGACATTGGAAGCCGCACGGAGTTTGGGCGCGCGTTCAACAGAGCTGTTCTGGCGCGTCGCCCTGCCGGTTGCCCTGCCAGCTATTCTTGGCGGCTTGTGCCTGGCACTGATGGAAGCGGCTGCGGATTATGGCGCGGCGGATTTCCTGGGAGTCCAAACGCTGGGCGTCGGTATAATCCGCTCCTGGACGTCCTTTGGTGAGCCAAACACCGCAGCTCGCCTGGCGTTGATGTTGATTTTGATCGCCGGAGTCTTCCTTGTCACAGCGCGCTGGGCGCAAGGTGGACGTGGGGTGCAGCAAACGAGTGCCCGATGGCTTTCGCCGCGACGTATTACGCTGCCCACTGCCGCCGCATGGACCGCCAGTCTGTTCTGCACATTGATCCTGCTCATCTGCTTCTTTGCGCCAGTGTCACGGTTAATTTGGCTGGCGACGGAAACCAGCACGCGCACAACTGATCTGTTGCCGCTGCTCCGTTCCACCCTCCTCCTGGGAGTGTTCGGCACTGCCATGGCTTTCGGTGCCGCTCTGGTTTTCACACTCGCCGCCAAGCGAAGAAATGCGCTACGTTTAGGCGCGCGCTTAATCGCTGCCGCAGGCTATGCCGCACCGGGCGCGGTCCTCGGCCTGGGCGCGCTTTTCATCTTGCGTGAAACTGGTCAGGCCCTGTCGGGCACGGTCGCCATCACTCTTCTGGTCTGGATTTATGTCAGCAGATTTACCTCTGCCGGCGTCGAACCGATGCAGGCGACGCTCGATCGGTTGCCGAAAAATTTGGATAATGCTGCACGCAGCCTGGGCAGCCGAGGTGTCTTGCATTTCTTTCGTATCGACTTGCCACTGCTGACGCCCGGCGCGCTCGCCGCCGGGCTGATTTTGTTCGTCGAAATACTGAAAGAACTTCCAGCGACTTTGATGCTTCGTCCTTTCGGTTGGGATACGCTCGCGGTCAAAGCCCATGCGTACGCCACTGATGAGCGTCTGGCACAAGCGACACTGCCATCCTTGCTGATTGTACTTGCTGGTTTGCTGCCAGTACTCCTCCTATCGTGGCGCCTAAACCAGACGGAAAGATCGTAAGACATGACTGTCATTCGTCCCCTCATCGCTGAGTCGATCACCCGCTCTTTTGGTGATCATACTGCGGTTGAAGCGGCGTCGTTGACGCTGGCACCCGGCGAAATTACCGCGCTGATCGGGCCATCAGGGTCTGGCAAGACGACCTTCCTGCGCCTTCTTGCAGGGATGGAACGCCCAGATGAAGGTCGTATTCTATCAGGAGAAGATATCCTCGCATCTCCGGTTCGCCATGTGCCAATTGAGACGCGCAAGATCGGATTGGTCTTCCAGGATTTCGCTTTGTTTCCGCACCTGACTGTGCTGGAGAACGTCATGTTTGGGCTTCGAACTCTTGCCAAACCCGAACGTATTCGCACTGCGGAACAATGGATTGAACGCCTTGGCCTGACGGGGCGCAGGGATGCCTATCCGCATCATCTTTCGGGCGGCGAACAACAACGCACAGCCATCGCCCGAGCATTGGCCCCTCAACCGGTAGCAATCCTGCTCGACGAGCCATTTTCCGGTCTCGACCCGACGATGCGCGACCATGTTCGCGACGTTGCGCTAAGCGCTGTCCGAGAGTCCGGTATTCCGGCTTTGCTGGTTACCCATGACGCCAACGAGGCTTTGGTCCATTCAGATACGCTCGCTGTGATCGACAAAGGTCGAATTTTGCAATACGGATCGCCAGAGACCCTGTATCGCAAACCTGTATCGCTTGAGGTTGCCCGGGCTCTTGGCCCTGTTCACAGTATCGCCGCATCCGCTCTGCCAACGGAATGGCACAGTGCGATTGGCCGCGACGCTGAGACGCTGTGGTATCGCCCGGAAGCAATCCGTCTCGGATCGGGCATCTCAGTTAATGTCTCTGGCAGCAAATTAGCTGGCCCCGTCACCGAACTGGCGCTGTCTGTGTCCGGTTCCGAGACCATTTACGCAGCCTGTCAGCCAGGGTCCCCGATCGCCGTAGGGGATTATATACAAGCCGATATCGATCCCGCGCTATTCTTTGATTTCGTTCCGAATTCTGTCTGACAAATCCGTCATCTTGCAGATCTTGCCCTCGCCAAGCCACATTCGATTGCTTAGCTTGCTTATGAAACAAGGATCGCCTCGATTATGAGATACTTTCAGACGATACTCGCCGTTTGCGTTATGTGGATCGCCTCTGCACTTCCCGCGCTCGGTCAAAGCCTGATTCGAGACGCTGAAATCGAACATATATTACGCGAATGGACGGACCCGATTCTGGATGTTGCGGGTTTGGAACCGAACGATGTCGGCCTCTATATTATCAACGACCCCAGCTTGAATGCGTTTGTCGCTGGCGGCCAGCGCATTCATTTACACACAGGTCTGATCATGGCGTCCGATAATGCCCGCCAGGTGAAAGGCGTCATCGCTCACGAGACCTGTCACATCGCCTGTGGTCATACCGTCACCCGAAGCCGCGCGGCGAGCGTCGCATCCCGGCCGGCTCTGGTCTCAATCGGCCTTGGCGTTCTCGCCATTGCTGCAGGTGCCCCGGATGCCGGCGCCGCTTTGATCGCGAGTTCGCAGCAATTTGCGGCGCTGAACTTTTTTGTGCACACACGCACCGAAGAGGCCATGGCCGACACCAAAGCCGTTCAATACCTCGTCGCGTTGGATCAATCGCCAATGGGTATCGTCGAATTCTTCGAAAAGTTCCGCTACCAGGAAGTGCTCTCAGAAGCCCGCCGGTATCCGTATTTTCGGTCTCATCCCTTGTCGTCAAACCGGGTTCGCACAACGCGAACTCTGGCCGAAGAATCGGGCCTCGCTGATAAACCGGAAGATCCGGTCGTGGCGAAACAATTTGATATGATGAAAGCCAAGCTGGTCGGCTTTTTGGAGCCGCCAGCGCGCGTATTCAGAGACTATCCACCGACTGACACGTCCCAGCCCGCGCGATATGCGCGCGCCATTTCTGCGATGCAAATTGCCGATTTGACCGCCGCCTTGAAAGAGATCGATTCCCTTATCGAAGAGGAGCCTGAAAACCCCTACTTCCATGAGCTTAAAGGACAGATTCTGTTCGAAACTGGAAAGCCGGTTGATTCGATTGAGCCATTGATCGAAGCCAATCGTTTGCTCCCAAATAACGCCCTGATGCAGGTCGCCCTCGCCCGGTCTTTGCTCTCGCGCAGCGAACCAGGAGATATCGCAATCGCAGAGACGGCGCTGCGCGACGCGCTGATCGCCGAACCAAACAATGCGTTTGCCTGGACACAGCTGGCGATTGTTTTCGAACAACAGGATAATCGCCCTATGGCGCAAGTCGCGACGGCGGAAGCTGCGTATAATATCGGCAATTACCCGCGGGCATATTCATTTGCAGAACGCGCCATTCGAGAGCTAACGCCAAACACGCCCGCCTATCGTCAGGCCAGTGATATCCGCAACGCCACGGACCCGGCACTACCGGAAAATGAAATATTCTGGCGGCGGCGGCGCTAAGGCGATCACACAATTGTCAGCTTTGACAGCTTGTCTTTTACGACAAAGAAAGCATTTGCGTGAAAGATATTTCTTAACCTACTCACGATCAGGACCCTGCTTATGACCCGCACTATCAGCATGGCGCTCGCCGCAACCGCTATCGCGCTCACTCCCGCTTGCGCTCAGGGACAAGTCGACACTGCAGACAAGGAAGCGGTCGAGAAGATTGTCTATGAATACATCATGGAAAACCCTGAAATCATCGAAGAAGCATTAATTGCGCTTAGCGAGAAACGTGACGCCGAGGAGGCAGCTTTGGCGCTGGCGGCAATCGCTGATAATCAGGATGCGCTGATCCGCAATCCAGCCGATTATTCGATTGGTCCAGACGATGCCCCAGTCACAGTGGTCGAGTTTTTCGACTATCGCTGCGGTTTCTGCAAACGCTCTGCTGAATGGACAACTGGACTTCCCGAACAATATGACAATCAGGTCCGCGTCGTATTCAAAGAATTTCCGATCTTGTCGACCGAAAGTGAAAAAGCCGCGTTAGCGGCAATCGCGGCCGGAAAGCAGGGCAAATATATCGAGATGCATATGGCGCTGATGGAACTCGACAACAGCTCAGGTTTTGGCGCTGAACAGATTGATGCAGCGGCTGAATC